>NZ_JBFPDP010000016.1:0-112076 GCF_040830845.1 Sivoneniella epilithica UHCC 1019 | reverse complement strand
GCATGATTGGTTCAGAGGTAGCTGCCGCTCTATTCTCTCCCATCTATCCACCAAAATAAAGTTGACAGCCTACTAGTTCCTCGTAATACCGAATGGTTTTAATTGGTACACCACTTTTTTTCGCCACTGGACCAATCTGTTTAGGCTGTTCTTGAGCTAACATCGCTAACCTCCAACGTGCAATGCAACGGCTTACTCTTACTTTAGGGTCTCCAGTGAGGTGGAGAGTCAAGCAAACAAATATCGTTAAGAGTGAATGTGGGTCTGCGACTGAACATGATTCACAGAATAAATCTGCTGGCTTGGTCGCACTTCAATCACCCCATGATTCATTTTCATGCCGCACATGAATTCATATTCACCAGACTGCTCAGGCGTAAATTCTACTGTTGTGATCTGCTCAGGAGTGAGAGCCGTCTCGATACCAAACGCTGGAATCAATAGTTGGTCATAGCACTCACTAAGATTCTTGCGATCGAACTGTAACCGAACAGGTTTTCCGGCTTCAACAATTACACGCTTGGGTTGATACCCCTTTTCAACGGCGATCGCAGCTTCTTGAATGCCCTCTGGCGTTACCGTTGCTTGCACACTAGAGGGAGCAACTTCGGAATTAGCAGGTTGAGAAGTTGGTTCTGGATGTGCCGTTGTCGGTGCATCTGCCGCTTGAGCTTCAACGACTCCGCGAAACATATTCATGCCGCAGGAAAACTCGTAACGACCGGGTTTATCAGGGGTAAATTCAATCGGGGTGACTTGATTCAGCATCAACTCTTGAGCAATCCGAAAATCAGGAAACCGAACTTCCTCTAAGCAACTGCTGGGGTCTTTGCGATCGAAATTCAAGCGCACAGGTTGTCCCGTCTGCACCACAATATGACTCGGTTCGTACCCGCCATCCACGGTAACGGTAACTTCCTGAATGCCTCCCTGAGTAGTCGCTTGGCGAGACTTCGGTTTACTCAGCAAGAACCACCAGAGTTCTAAGCCAATCAGACCTAATCCCCCCAATGTGACAGCAACTTTGGTACTTAATGGTTGTTCGATTCGCTCAAACTGACCTGAGCCGGACGATCGTGGCATCGATTCCATTGAGTGTCCTGGCACCTCAGCGGCAATCGCGCCTGAAATTGCGCCCAGTAGGAAGCCGAACCCTGCCAATGTTCCCCAAAAAATGGTTTTCTTCATTGTGAAAAATCTCCTTAAGCGTGTACCTTGGGCTTGAAGTTTCTGAGCCGTAAAGCGTTAGTGACAACGGAAACTGAACTAAATGCCATCGCGGCTCCGGCAATAACTGGGCTGAGTAACCAACCGAAAATGGGATAGAGAATGCCTGCTGCAATTGGAATCCCTGCCACGTTGTAAATGAAGGCAAAGAAGAGATTCTGCCGAATGTTCCGCATGGTGGCGCGAGATAGTTGAATGGCGGTGACAATGCCATTTAAGTCACCTGAAATCAATGTAATGTCGCTAGCCGCGATCGCCACATCGGTGCCCGTGCCGATCGCAATGCCCACATCGGCTTGAGCTAGAGCCGGAGCATCATTGATCCCATCTCCCACCATCGCCACACTCTTGCCTTCCGCCTGAAGTGATGCGATCGTTTCGGCTTTCTGGTCGGGACGAACTTCTGCCAAAACTCGCTGGATGCCCACTTCACGGGCAATCACTTCAGCCGTGCGGCGATTATCTCCCGTCAGCATCACCACTTCTAAGCCCATGCGCTGTAGGGCACGAATCGCATCAACAGAAGCAGGCTTAACCGCATCCGCAATTCCCATAAGCCCCGCCGCTGTCCCGTCTACTGCAATCCAAACTGCCGTTCTACCAAGGTCTTCCAGCCGATTCCATTGGTCTTGCAAGGGGCTGGTATCAACTCCCAGTTCTACCATCCAGCGATGGGTGCCAATTTGTACCCAATGTATTTGCTGATGATCAGATACTTTTCCCTGCACACCACTGCCAGCGATCGCTTCAAACTGCTGAGCATCGGCGATCTCTACTCCTTGCGATCGCGCATATTGCACGACTGCTTCTGCCAACGGATGCTCTGAGTTCCGTTCAACCGATGCCGCGAGCCGCAATAGCTTTTGTTCGTTCTGATCGGCGGTGCCGTTGACTGTGATGTAATCCGTCACCGTCGGTTTTCCTTGGGTAATTGTGCCTGTTTTATCCAGCACAATGGTTTGCAGCTTGTGTGCCATTTCCAGGCTTTCGGCTCCTTTGATCAAGATGCCGTTTTCCGCCCCTTTGCCGGTGCCAACCATAATCGAGGTCGGTGTTGCCAAACCCAAGGCACAAGGACAAGCAATAATCAACACGCCCACCGTGGTAATTAGGGCGATCGTCACATTGCCCATGATGTTAAACCAGATGACAAAGGTGAGAATAGCGATCGCAATCACCACTGGCACAAACCAGCCCGTCACCTGGTCAGCAAGCCGTTGGATTGGAGCTTTCGAGCCTTGAGCTTGCTGCACCAGTTTGACAATCTGCGCCAGAAACGTATCCTTTCCCACTCGCGTCACCCGAAACGTAAAGCTACCCGTTTTGTTGATCGTGGCTCCAACCACTTCATCCCCAGGCTGCTTTTTCACGGGCACACTTTCCCCAGTCACCATCGCTTCATCAATGGTTGAAATGCCGTCCACAATCTCGCCATCAACAGGAATTTTTTCGCCTGGACGAACCAGGATCACATCGCCTAAAACAACGTCAGCAATGGGAATATCGACATCGCGACCCTCGCGGATGACTCGTGCCGTTTTTGCCTGCAACCCCATCAGTTTACGCATTGCTTCTGAGGTTTGTCCCTTTGCCCGGTTCTCAAACAATCGCCCTAGCAAAATTAATGCAATCACGATGGCAGCCACTTCAAAGTACACATCTGGGCTGAGACCTTGAGCAATGAACCACTGCGGGAAGAACGTCGGAAACAGTGAGTAAAGATAAGCAGCGCCCGTTCCCACTGCCACCAGCGTGTCCATTGTGGCAGTACGGCGTTTGAAGGCTTTCCAAGCGTTGATGAAAAACGAGCTGCCTGCCCAAAATAGCACTGGAGTCGTTAGCACCAGTTGCAACCAGGGATTGTGTAACCACATGGGGATGAACGGAATCGACAAGCCCGTCATCATCGGCAATGAACCGATTACCAGAATGGCACTAATGATGCCGCTCACCCAAACCTTCCGGGTTAATTTTCGCTCCTCAGTTTGTCGCGATCGCCGCTCGACATCATCTTCAGGAATAAGCACATCTTCTTGCATGGGTTGAGCCGCATAGCCTGCTGCATCCACCGCTTTCTGAATCGTGGCTATATCTGTTTGAGTAGAGTCGTAGGTCACACTCGCTTGCTCAGCCCCAAAGTTGACGTTTGCTTGAGTCACTCCTGGAACAGAACAAATTGCAGTCTCGATATTGTTTGCACAGGAAGCACAACTCATGCCTCGCAGTTTTAAGATCGTCGTGTCCATAAGATTTGTAGTGTCTATAGTGAAAAGTTAATTAAGGATGTAGTCCGATGCAGCGATCGCTGCTGAAACATCAAGAGCTTGAAGAGGAGTTTTCTAATCAATCCTGAATCAATCACAGTTGCTCTGAGCTTTTAGGATGGACGTGAGAAAGCTGACGTTGGACGAACCAAATTGTTAAGGGCGGCATCAGCAACCACATTGCGAATGGGACTAATCCAGTGCCCAAGAACGGAATTGTGGGCATGATCTCAGCGTATGCCCATCGATTAAGGGATCCAGTTGCCAAAGCTTCAAAAACAACTGTGATCACCACTCCTACAAACGTATAAATGATGATTTGTCTGCGGCTTGGTCGCCGCACCCATTGACGCGACTTTGCTAGAACTGCAACTACCCAAAAAGCAGTCAGCGAAATTCCCACATCTCCAACGGTCGCAAGGGTACAGTTTCTAGTGCGATCAAAGCAAGAGAACTCACTAGGAACTTGATAAAACGGCATTTGCTGAATTTCCCAAAAGAAAGATAAGAGAAATGAGAATATTGCCACATTCCATTCAGGAGAATTCAGCCAGCGCCAAGAGCCAATGATGTTCTGATAATTTGCCATAGGATTACTATTCCACGGTGTAACCTGCGGCAGCGATCGCCTCTTTGATCACGGCTTCAGATGCTTGAGTTTCGATATTGACAAGTTTGGTTTTCGGGTCGGCTTGCACGTTAGCACTAGAGTCAACTGCGGTCACTGCCTTGGTGATTGTCTCGCTACAAGCCGAACACGCCATATTAGGAACTGTGAATTGTAGTGTCATTGAATTAACCTGCTTCGTTTTGATAGGACTCAAAAAAGAACTTAACTTGTTCTAAAAGCTATTCTGAACTCTCTAGAAGACTGGAGAGTCAAGGGGGTTAATAAATCTTTCTACTCAGGATGAATGTTTTCATAACAGACGATCCCTCTTCGCTTTTCCTAACTTCAGCCAATTCGTTGACATCAGGAGTAAAACGAGAGAGGGACGAAGTTTAAAGCACCAAATTTAAATGGAAGTGACCTAGCGATCGCGTAAACTACTGTGTTCTAGCTTGTCGGCGGACTTGCTGAATTTGAGCAATCTCGTCAGTCTGACTTTTAATTGTCTCCTCTGCTAACCTGCGAGTTTCAGGATTGCTAGCACTGTTGACAACCATGCCAGCCATCATCGCTCCCATCCGATGGTGCCGCGTCATCTGCTGAAGAAACGCTTCATCGAAATTGGGTGAATTTTGAAGAGATTACTTCATCTCCTGAGTCATCATCGCTTGCTGCTGCATTGACATCATCCTGCCTTGTCCCATCCCACCTTGCATATTCATGCTCGACCTGGGAACTTGAGTACCATACAACTTCTGGTACAAGCTTTGAAATTCCTGGATCTCACGAGTTTGGTCTTGAGCAATGCGTTGAGCCAGTTGCTTTACTGCTGGACTTTTAGCTTTGCTGACTGCCATTTCAGCCATTTCTTTAGCTGCCTGATGGTGGGGAACAATCATTTCAATAAATGATTTATCGATCGCCATCTGGCTACCCATGTTCTGCTGCATTTGGGTTGAGGTGGCTGGGCGTTGTGTGGGTGCCTGACTACGATCGTTCGCAATCGCGCGATCGCTGATAACAACTGCCGATAAAGTACTACCAGTAAGCAAAGCAACCAGAGTATAGACTGCAAATTTTGTGTTCATAGGTTTCCGAGAACTGTCCGAACCATTACTGTGAAACATTGAATTTCCTTTAGATTGTTAGTGTGCGATCGCAAGTTACCAAGGAGGTAATGCAAATCGCACTACCCACTTGGCAGTTATGAGCTAGGGATGAATTACGCCATTGCCGATGCCATCTGGCGGCAGGATTCAGCACAGCGACGGCAGGCTTGAGCACACTTTTTGCAATGCTCGTGATCGTGCTTTTCACATTCAGCCGCACAGCGATCGCACGCTTCCGCACACACTGCACACAGTTGAGCATGAAGATCCGAGTTACGAGCCATGAACCGAGCGCAAATGTCGCAGGTATCGGCACAGTCGCGGCACAGTTTGATACACTGAGCCATCATCTGCACCATGTCACTGTCTAAACAAGCGGTCGCGCAGTTTTCGCACTCACGCAAACAGTCAAGACAGTTTTGAATGCAAGTTTCAAGCAGAGATTGATGAGATTGAGTAACTGTCATAATCTAGCTCCTAGTAATTTAACAACAAGAGAACCCATTGGCTCTCAGGCTTCACACTAAAGGGGCATTCAAATAATTGCCTCTATCCTCCGAAAGGAGGATAGTTCACACCTTGGAACGACAATGATTTCATTCTGATTTCATAACTGTGTGCTTTGTTTAGGAGCTGCTCAACGAAAGATGTGCAATTTCACCTACGGATATACATGAATTTCATCTTGATTTCATAACTGTGTGTAAGGCTGAAAAAGATTACTAACGATTCAACAGTTTCAGCCTTAGAGTTTTCTTTCTGTAGAGTTTATCGATCCATTGACTCTCCACCCAACTGGAGAACTCAAAATAGCAACAGATACCTTTTGTTCCTTCTATCTAAATTGCACCGAAGCTATGCCACTCAATTATTTTACAAAAACAGGTTTCCTTGCCCTAACGTTAGGAGCGATCGCCACGAGCAGCGTCCTGAATGCTTGCTCATCATCGGCTCAAAACCAAGCACAAACCCCCAGTGCAACAGCAACGGATGCTGGAACCAAGCAAATGGATCACAGCAACATGGGTGGGATGAATCATGGTGACAGGTCAAAAGGCGGCATGATGGATCACAGCATGATGGATTTAGGTCCGGCTGATGCCGAACTTGATTTGCGCTTTATCGACAGCATGATTCCGCACCACCAAGGTGCCGTTGTTATGGCGAGGGAAGTGTTGCAAAAATCGAAGCGTCCTGAACTTAAAAAGCTAGCCCAGGATATCATCAAGGCTCAGGAGAAAGAGATTAACCAAATGAAGCAGTGGCGAACTGTTTGGTATCCCAAAGCACCCAGCACCCCTGTGGCGTGGCACAAAGGGATGAACCACTCAATGGCGATGTCTGATGACCAAATCAAAGCCATGCGGATGGATATGGATTTGGGTGCAGCCGATGCCGACTTTGACAAACGGTTCATTGATGCCATGATTCCGCACCATGAAGGGGCTGTCGTAATGGCAAATGACGCATGGCAAAAATCAAAGCGTCCCGAAATTCAGAAGTTAGCTCAGGGCATCATTGGGTCGCAGAAAGATGAGATCGAGCAGATGCAGCAGTGGCGCAAGGCCTGGTATGGAAAATAAGGTCGATTAGCATTTCATCCAAGCTGTGAGCGAATCCCATCTTGGAAACTAGAACTAACGATGGCATGAAATTTCATGTTCATTTCATATCTGTTTGAGACACTAGTGTTTAGTGACATGTCAAGTGTTTCGTTATGTACTCAAAGGGCTAGCCGATGACTTCAACCCCTCAATCCCGTAAACATGCGATCGCCTCCCGCTATCTCTCTGGTACGTTCCTCACGCTGCTCCTGCTGACTCCAACAACCAGAGTTGTGGCACATGCTGGACATGGCGACGAGTTTCAAGGAGGTGGTCAAGCTCAATCGGCAGGATCAATTCAGGTTGATCCTGCTACAACAAAGCAATTAGGGCTAAAGGTCGAACCTGTGACTCGTCAACGGTTAGCTTTTGGAGTCAAAACCACTGGGCAGATTGAAACGCTACCCAATCAGCAAGTCGAAGTTACCACACCTGTAGGCGGGACAGTGATTCGACTGCTGGTGAAGCCTGGAGACTCAGTTCAAGCGGGACAACCCGTGGCAATGATGACCAGTCCAGAGTTGGCGGCACTACAGACAACCGCGTTAGACCGAAGAGCAGAAGCGGTTGGCAGTGTTCAACAAGGTCAAGCCGATTTGCGATTGGCGCAGCAAAACCTGACGCAGCAAAAGCGAATTGTTGCTACTGACATTCAGCAAGCTCGAACCGAAGCAAACTTTTCTCAGGAGCGCTATGACAAGGACAAAGTACTGCTGGAACGGGGAGCCATCTCTCGGCGGCAGTTTTTAGAATCTGAAAGCAAATTAGCCGAAGCAAGGGCGGCGCTTGCCAAAGCGGAAAGTGGCTTGCCGGTTGCGGAAGCGCAGGCACAACTCCAGCGTGCTCAATCGGCATTGGAAGTGGCGCGATCTCGCGTTGGGTTAAGTGGTCAAGCCTATGAAACCCGTTTACGACAACTCGGAGCCAACTCAAATGAGGACGGTACTATTACAATTACGTCTCCCATCTCTGGAGTGGTGGCAGATCGGGAAGCGACGAAAGGCGAGTCAGGTCAGGACGCAGGCAAGCGGATTATGACCATTGTCAACGGCAGCAGCGTTCAAGCTTCCGGCAACATCTTCGAGAGAAATCTGGAAAGCATTGCGGTAGGACAAAGCGTCCGAGTGAGAGCCAATGGAATGCCCAATCGCACCTTCAATGGACGAATTAATGTCGTGGGTGCAGTGGTGAACGGAGAAAGCCGTGTCGTTCCTGTAAAAGCGGAACTAGATAATTCAGGCGGACTTTTAAAGCCTGGAATGTTTGTGGAGTTAGAAGTGCTAACTGACCGTACACCCGCATCTGTACTAACCATTCCTAAGTCTGCACTGGTGACAACCAACGACAAAAAGCAGGTTGTCTTTGTACAAAATGGCAATGCATTTCAACCCACTGAGGTCACACTGGGTCGAGCATCCGGCAACTTCGTAGAGGTCAAGAGTGGGTTGTTTGATGGCGATATGATTGTGACCCAACGCGCTAACCAGTTGTACGCTCAATCACTACGGGGTGACAGCAAGCCAGCCGATGATCACGCAGAAACGAATTCTACAGCCGCTTCTAAACCACAGCCTGCAATTCCCTGGTGGGCAATAATTCCTGCGGGAGGAGCGATCGCGGCTGGAACCTTCGCGGCTGGAATGCTCTGGGCAAATCGTGGCAACCGCAAGGCGTTTGTTCCATCACCTCATGGTCACACACACCGTGAATCCTTTGATGATTTGAGCTTGACTCACGCTGATGCTCACACCTTGGTAACACCGCCCTCCTTAGAGTCAGCGTCCGATCGTCATCAACCGCGCTAGGTAAATCATCATGCTGAGTTCCATTATTCAATGGGCGATCGCCCGTCGCTGGCTGGTGATTTTGGGCGCAATGATCCTGACTATTTGGATCTTTCGCACTATCATCCAAATGCCGCTGGATGTATTTCCTGCGTTTGCACCACCCCAGGTCGAAATTCAAACGGAAGCACCAGGTTTGGCTCCAGAAGAAGTCGAGTCACTGGTGACGCTGCCGATTGAGAGCGCCATCAATGGCACACCGGGCATTTCGGCAGTCCGATCTTCCAGTGCGGCAAGTATTTCAGTCGTGCGCGTCGTGTTCAACTGGGGCACCGATATTTATCAGGCAAGACAGCTTGTGACAGAGCGGCTACAGTCGGCTCAAAGCAAACTGCCAGCCGGAGTTGAGACTCCACAAATTGCGCCGATTAGTTCGCCCATCGGCACGATCGTCACCTACGCCTTCACCTCCCAAATTACTGATTTAATGGATGTGCGGCGGATTGTCGATTGGCAAGTCACCAACCGCCTGCTAGCAGTGCCAGGAGTGACGCAAGTGATCGTGTTTGGCGGCGATGTCCGGCAGTATCAAGTGTTGGTCGCTCCCGAAAAACTTCAGGCGTTCAATGTCTCGCTGCAAGAGGTATCAGATGCAGTGGCGGCGGCAAACGTGAATGCACCGGGTGGTTATTTAATTACGCCTGACCGCGAAAAATTGATCCGAGGCATCGGGCGCATCGAAGATATTGAAGCCTTGAAGCAATCGGTGATTGTTGCCCGGAATGGCACGCCCGTTAGGATTACCGATGTAGCCGAGGTGAGAATTGGTGCAGCCGTGAAACGGGGGGATGCCAGCATCGACTCTCAAAAAGCGGTTGTGGCGGTCGTCAACAAACAGCCTCAAGCGGACACGCCCACCGTGACTCGTGCTGTGGAAACGGCAATGGCAGAAGTGAAAGCCGGACTACCAGAAGGGATTCAGGTGGCGACGACATTTCGCCAGGAAACTTATATCGATGCGTCAATCGAAAATGTGCGGGAAGCCCTCATCGAAGGCAGCATCATTGTTGCCCTGATCCTGATTCCGTTTTTGATGAATTGGCGCAATTTAGCCGTGTGTTTGGCAGCTTTACCACTGTCTCTGTTGGTTGGAGTGCTGGCGCTCAATTGGCTCGGACAAGGTTTAAACACCATGACTTTGGGCGGGTTGGCGGTGGCGATCGGGTCTGCGGTAGATGATGCGATCGTCGATGCCGAGAACGTGTATCGGTGCTTGCGGGAAAACAAGTATTCGCCGAACCCTAAACCCGTTCTAGACGTAGTGTTTGAGGGCTGTCAAGAAGTGCGCGATTCCGTATTTGGAGCGACGATCATTACGGTTGTCGTCTTCTCGCCCATCTTTGCGCTCACGGGTGTAGAAGGCAGTATTTTCATCCCAATGGGCTTGGGCTATCTAGCGGCGGTATTGGCTTCCAGCGTTGTTGCCCTGACCGTCACGCCTGCCCTCTGCGCGATTTTGCTGCCTTACGGTCGCCTGCCGGAACGAGAACCCTGGGTCGCTCGGTTCTTCAAAGGACTCTATTTACCGCTGCTGAACTTTTCGATGCGGCGATCGCTCGTTATTTTTGGCATTGCAGCCGCAAGTTTAGTCGCAGCGGCGATCGTGTTGCCCTCGTTTGGACGCATCTTTCTGCCAGAGTTTCAGGAACAGTCTTTGGTCAACACGTTGCTGCTTTACCCCGGCTCATCGTTGGAAGCGACCAACAGCGCTGCATCGGTGCTAGAACATAAGCTCAAAGATAACCCCAGTTTTCAAAGCGTTCAGGTGCGATCGGGTCGGGCGGCGGGTGATGCCGATGCCGCAGGCGTGAACCTTGCCCACCTAGATGTGGAATTGAGCGAGACGGGGATGAACGATCGCAAAGCCAGCGTGGAGTTGTTGCGCCAAGAATTTGCCAAAGTGCCGGGAGCAGCACCGAATGTGGGCGGCTTTATCTCTCACCGCATGGATGAAGTGTTGTCGGGAGTGAGAAGCGCGATCGCCGTCAAAATCTTCGGTCCTGAACTGGAGCAACTCCGTACTTTGGGACAGCAGGTAAATGATGCCATGCGATCGGTTGAGGGCATTGTCGATCTTCAACTTGAACCGCAAATTCCAGTCGAGCAGATTCAGATTCAATTCGATCGCGCTGCCGCTGCAAGGTACGGATTAACCATTGGTCAGTTGTCAGAAACGATTGAGACGGCGCTGAATGGGCGAGTGGTGTCGCAAGTGCTAGAGCAGCAGCAAACCTTTGATCTTGTAGTGTGGTTAAAACCAGAAGCCCGTCAAAGTTTAGACACGATTGGGAATCTTTTAGTCGATACGCCTAGTGGCAACAAGATCCCGTTAGCGCAGGTGGCAACGGTTCAAGACGGTACAGGTCCGAACACAATCAGCCGTGAAAATGTCTCTCGGTTGCTGGTGGTGGCTGCCAACGCGCAGGGGCGAGATTTGCGTTCAGTCGTGAATGATATTCAGACAAAGGTCAAGCAGCAAGTTCAAACTCCACCCGGTTATTACATTCAGTACGCCGGACAGTTTGAAGCCGAAGAACGCGCCAGCCAGAATATTCTGATTTTTAGCGCGATCGCCTTTGTTGTCATCACCATCATCATGTATCTCTCGGTGAAATCGATCGCGTCCACCATCATGATTATGATTAACCTACCGTTGGCATTGGTGGGTGGCGTGATTGCGGTAGCGCTCACCGGAGGAATTCTCTCGATCGCCTCGCTGGTAGGGTTTGTCACCCTATTTGGGGTTGCTACCCGAAACGGTTTATTGCTGGTGGATAACTACAACACCAAATTTGCCGCCGGAATGCCGTTGAAAGATCTGCTAATTCAAGGATCGATGGAACGCCTTAACGCGATTCTGATGACGGCGTTTACCTCTGCGTTAGGACTAGCACCCCTAGTCATCGCAGGTGGACCCGGAAAAGAACTACTGCAACCGTTATCAATCGTCGTGCTGGGTGGACTTTTCACCTCGACTGCCCTGACGCTGCTGATCTTACCTGCGTTCTATGCCAGATTCGGCAAGTACCTGTTTCCGAAGCGATCGATAGTTGAAAACGGTAAAGTCTCTCAACCAGAGAGGGAGCGAATTCACGGAAACGTTTAACAGTTTTTGTTCACTAACTAAGGAGAAAAATCATGCAATTTCTTAAAGCCAGTTCAGTTCTTTTCAGCCTGGTAGGAACCACATTGTTGATCACGACTGCGGGCAGCACTGGGGCAAATACCTGGGTAAGCAGCGTTAATGCTCAATCACCGCTGCAACGTATGGGCGAAACAGCGATCGCATCCAAGCCCAAAGGAGAAGGTCACGGTGGACAAGGCGGTCAAGTGATTGAATCTGGACCATACCACCTGGAACTGGTGACTGGGAAAGAAGCAAATGCCACTCACATTGACTTCTACTTGCAAAATGGCAGCAATCATCAAGCGATTTCCAATGCCAAAGTAACAGGTCAAGTGCAGATGCCGAATGGAACTCAAAAATCCCTCAACTTTAAGTACGATGCGTCTGGCAAGCACTACACTGCTATCCTTCCTGGTAAAGCCAGTGGAGCTTACAAGGTAACTGTCTTATCCGACATCAACGGTAAGAAAGTGAATGGGCGCTTCAGTTTTAGTCGATAACTCTCTAGCTAAGCGATCGCTCACTGTGCATCTCTACCTTGATATCGACTATCGACTTCTGTTTTGACTCAATTGACGTAAAGCAAATTTCATGAAATTCAACAAATCCAACGTAATCTTTTTGGCAAGCATTGGGCTTCTGTTCTTGGGCGCTTGCAGCAGTGGCGATCAGGCGAACAATCCAGCTAGTAGCCCTGCGGCTTCTGCACCAACTGAAATCCAGCCCTTAGTAACAACTTCTCCAGCCATGAGCGGAGACAAAATGGCATCTGAAAAGGCTGACTCTCATGGGGGACAAGGGGGGCAGGTGATTGAATCGGGTCCTTATCATCTGGAACTTGTAACCGGGAAGGAAGCAACCGGAACTCACATCGATTTTTTTCTACAAAAAGGCGATAACCATGAACCGATTCCCAACGCGAAGGTCACGGCTCAGGTTCAATTGCCCGATGGTAGCCAGAAGATCCTGGACATGAAGTACAGTGCAGACGATAAGCATTACACTGCAATCTTGCCTGGAACAGCCACAGGAGACTACAAGCTTGCCATCCTGTCGGACATCAGCGGCGAAAAAGTAAACGGACGCTTTAGCTTCTCACGATAGTGTTCTTGAGTTCAATTTCATCCTAATTTCATCTCTAAGCCTTAATCTGGAGGTAAGGCTGTCGGATCAATGTATTTGTCAGCCTGTTGGATCACCCTATTCGAGGTCAACATGAACAAGTTGAATGGAGTCAAGCTTTTTACGACTGGCGCGATCGCCTTCTTATCCATTTCAGCAATGGCAGTCAGCAATGCCAGCGCTCAAGAGAATCAGAAACCCGCTCCTCAAACTGAGCAGATGAGCGGCTGTAGTTGTTGCAAGAAAATGATGGAGAAAAAGAATGATGACATGAACAAAATGCCTGGAATGAATCCCTCAACCTCAACCCCAACAAGTAAGTAGTCAGAGCTAGTGCTTTATAGCTAACTACTTAAGAATTTCAGAGGTGTTACTACACTCAGATAACACCTCTGGATCTGATTATTAATGAATAAATTATAGATCTATTTTTTAAGTATTTCTCAAGTTTATTACTTCTAATAAGTTTTATTTTTAATGACTAATTTAGAGTTATTAGCGCAATTTCATTTCAGTTTCATTTTACCATCCTAATCTGGAGATAGAGCCATCCAATGAATGATGCTATGGCTCAACTTCTAATGCAACACCTTAATAGAAAAAGGATGCTTGAACAATGAAACCAGAAATGAAACTAGACGAAAAAATAATGTTTGCAGCATTTTTTGGGCTAGTTGCAGTCGGTGCCATTTTTGCTAAATCTGTGAGAATGTCCAAAACTATTGAATCGGATGCAGCACAGAATCATTCTACAACCGTGATGAGCAGTTCTAAGGGATAACATTCCATCCATCAGACATCTACAGTCCATAATGACTCTCATGGAGGGCACTCGCCAGGAAAACCATCGAACACATCTGCTGTTATCCAAGCTAAACTGACGACTTCAGACACATCTACGCTGAATAAGTCAACGCTTCTGATGATTGACGTTCAGGATTCAAAAGGGAAGGCGATCGCTCAATTCGACACCTTCCAAGAAAAGCTAATGCACTTGATTGTCGTCAGTGATGATCTGCAAATCTTTCAGCATCTGCATCCAACCTACAAAGGAAATGGACGTTTTGAAGTTACGACAACATTAACCCAGGCTGGCAACTACACACTGGTGAGTGACTTCAAGCCTGCTGGCAAGGAAGAAGAAGTTGCGATCTTAAAGACCCTCGTACCGGGAACATCTTCCGCTGCATCCGTAGTGGACTCAGCCAAAACAAAAACTATTGATACCACAAACGTTACATTAACCCTTTCTGAGCTAGCAGTTAAAGCCAAACAAGAAGTAACGCTGACGTTTGATTTGAAAGATTCAGTCAGCAATCAATCCATTTCAAACTTGCAACCCTACTTGGGCGAGGAGGGTCATTTAGTGATTCTCAAGCAGTCTGCTTCACTCACCCGTGCCGATTACGTTCATGCTCATGCGATGAAGGGAGCAGCCGATGGAAAAGTCGAGTTTATGACTGCATTTCCCCAACCTGGAAACTATAAGCTCTGGGGACAGTTCAATCGCAATGGCAAAATCGTCGTCGCTGATTTTTGGGTGAATGTTCTTTAGTTAGTCAAACCTGAAGAACTCCCTCAATTTTGGGGTGCCTGAGCATCAACTGGCATAGCAGAAGAGTTTAAGCGACCAATTTCGGCAGACTCGAATTTGAGCAGTCCCAGAAAATAGGGGTTTGAGCTTCCTTCAAATTTAGGGATTCTCCCAGAATTTGCAAGGGTTTGCACGGTTTCTTGCGATTTCTAACCACTCTTTTGGGGCTAAAAGCCTGCCCTGAAAGGGCTCGTTAGGTTTTTCAGGGACGACTAGTTATTGGTTTCTAGCTTAACCGCACATGCCGCAGTAGCATCGCCTTAATCGACACAACAACCGTGGAAACGCTCATCAAAATAGCGCCCATAGTAGGTGAAAGCAAAATCCCTAATGGCGCAGCAACACCAGCCGCTAGCGAATGCCTGTCTAACGTGCGCTCCAGGACTGAAAGAACGCTCCTGACATGGCTGCTCGTGATAGTGATGCCGCATTGCTCATATTTCCATTGAAGTAGATTTCGATCGCCATATGGGTAGCTTTGCACACTCCTATGAAATCAGGATGAAATTTTGAGGCGATCGCGCAGTTCTTTAAGCATTGCAATGAGTGAGTTGAATTAAACACTGTCAAACAATGCTCATTAATTTCTACTAACACTAGATTTAACTTAATTAAGTCATTTGAGTTAACAAGCCATTTTAGTTAATAATCGGAAACTGTTTGCAAACTGAAATTTCATCGGGTCTTCATCTCTATCTGACACGATAGTAAATATCAGATAAAACCTGATTAGCACTGAGAGTTTCATCAAGGAGAATCATCATGGGAAAAAAGAATTACTCATCAATCGATCCAAGGAGAACCGTTATGAAACGCAGCTTCTATACCGCTACATTGTCTCTTGCATTTCTCGCCGCAGTTCCTGCCATTCGAGCATATGCAAACTCTATAGAAACATCGGGCGGAGCAGTTAGAACGCATCTAGAAGCTCAATCTAAATTGAAAAATCCATCATTTCCTAAAGCGCAAGTCCCAACAAAAGCACCCGGCGATGAGGCACTTAATAAGAGAAACACTAAGTTAGAAAAAACAGATCAAGCAGACAAACCAGATTCAAAGTTGGATGATTCTTATCCAGCTTACTGCGAAACGCTTCCATCCTGGGTGAAGCCGGGAGATTTTGAGTACAACGAAGCCCTATACAAGTGCAAGTACGGCTAAATTCTCACCTGAGATTTTGCTAGTCGGTAAGCTCTTGCACGGCTGAATCAACAGATGAAAATCATCTTTCAACCTTACCTTCCATCAGTTTTTGCAAGAAGCTTACCCATGTTTGAAATCAATCTAAGAGTCTTCAAAGCCAAGGAATAAAATCATGAAGAAGCTAATCATTGCTGCTGCTTTCGTTCTAACATTCACATCTTTTGTTCCTGCTGCTAACGCAAATCAAAACAAGTGTAAAGGAGATGCGGCTCATGCAACTCCACCTGTCGTAAACCATCCGACTCATATTCGGAATGTGGTTTGGCGTAATACGAGAGCAATGTGTCTGCAACAACTTTCTAACAGTTCTAAAACTCCTGAGAAAGTCAGCCAACTAAAAACTTCTGATACTTCACAGTCAGCAAGCCTGCTATGAACCGTTCTAATTTTAGGTAAGCTTGTGGAACTGAAATCACCATAAAGCCTTGTATGAATGCAGTACAAGTAATTTCATCCAATCCGACCTATTTTTTCCCAAATCACGCTGTCTGAAGTCCTTTATTTGGGTGGCTTCAGACTTTCCTAATGTTGAATCGTGCTTGGTATTAGGAGGATGAATTTCATCTTGATTTCATTTTGAGGTGTCAAACTATGAAATGAGGAGATGGTTGAAACTTGCATGAAAATTTTGCTTGTGGAAGATGAGCCAGATTTAGGAGCCGCGATTCATCGAGTCCTACATCGGGAACGGTACATCGTGGATTGGGTACAGGATGGCACAGAGGCATGGCATTATCTCGATCGCTCTCAGGTTGAGTACAAGTTAGCCATCTTAGATTGGATGGTGCCGGGAACCACAGGGATTGAACTTTGTAAGCGATTGCGATCGCGTAACAATCCATTGCCCATTTTGATGCTGACCGCTCGCGATCGCATGGAGGATAAAGTCGCCGGACTCGATGCTGGAGCCGATGATTATCTAGTCAAGCCGTTTGGCATGGCAGAGTTACTGGCTCGGATTCGCGCCCTCCAACGGCGATCGCCCCAAATTCAGCCAGCGCAAATTCAGTCCGGCAACCTAGTTCTAGACTGTGGGACTCGCACAGTGTTCAACCGAACGCAGAGTCAAATTGACCAAAGTATTACGCTCACTGCCAAAGAATTTCAAACTCTGGAATATTTGATGAAACGCTGTGGGCAGGTAGTCACCAGTGAGCAACTGATGAACCAACTTTGGGAATCTGGGGCAGAACCAACCAGTAATGTGGTTGCCGCCCAGATTCGACTCCTACGACGTAAACTGGCAGAAACAGGATATGAAGGACTGATCGAAACTGTTCACGGCATGGGATACCGCTTTAAAGCACCAGATGCATCAGAATAAGCTATTCAATCAAACACGCGGACGATTGGCAGGCTGGTACGCCGGGGTCATGGGTGTGATTTTGAGTTTGAGTGGGTTAGTCACCTATCAAATGGTTGCTTATTCCCACTGGCATGCGGTGGAACAGGAGTTAGAGTCTGTTTCTGGCACATTACACGACAACCTGGAGTCAAAGCTAAGACAGCCTGGAAAACTCGAACCAAGTGTGGAAGCCGCCTTACCAGGTTTGTGTGCGGCAAATCAAAGTTGTATCAGCCAATCAGATAACGCTGGACGGCATATTTTAGGCATTGTGCAACAAAACGGCTACTACCTGCGTTTTTTGGAACAATCTGGGCAAGCGATCGCCCTATTAGGGCAATATCCCAATGAAGCTTCAGCAGACATCCAAGAAGGTTGGCAGACCGTGAAAGGGAGCGACGGCACTCGTTATCAGCAAATCTCCTTGTTGCTCAAAACAGCAGATGGAACATCGTGGGGATATATGCAAGTGGGGCGATCGCTCAAAGAATATGATGACCATCTCACAACGCTGCGGTGGCTGTTTTTGATTGGGTTGCCAGCAGGTATCGTCCTGGTCGGAGGAACGGGTTGGTGGCTGGCTGGAATGTCAATGAGACCAATTTATCAATCCTATGAGCGGATGCAACAATTTACAGCGGATGCTGCCCATGAATTACGCACTCCTGTAGCAGCCATTCGTGCAACAGTCGAAGCGGCACAAGACATACACCCACTCTCTGAAGCAGAAGTCCAAGATACGCTAGCGGTCGTTGCCCGCCAAAACAAACGATTGGCTCAGTTAGTTCAAGACTTGCTGTTGCTCTCGCGAATGGATCAACAAACGCATCCGATCAAGCACTCTGCCTGCTGTTTGAATGATCTTGTGGTTGACCTGGTTGAAGAGTTGTTTGTGTTAGAAATTGCCAAGGCGATTAAACTGACTCATCAAATTCGGGTGAACGAGCCGCTGTTTGTGATGGGGGACGAAGCTCAGTTGAGCCGTTTAATTTCTAACTTGATCACGAATGCGTTGCAATACACACCGGATGGAGGCAAAGTTACCGTCATTTTAGAGCGAGACGATCACCATGCTTTGATTCATGTTCAAGATACAGGAATTGGCATTGCTCCAGCAAATCAAACTCGAATTTTTGATCGGTTCTACCGAGTCAACAGCGATCGCTCCCGACATACAGGTGGCTCTGGACTAGGATTGGCAATTGCGAGGGCGATCGCTCGTTCCCATCAGGGCGATCTAAAGGTACAAAGCAGAGTCAACGAGGGAAGTACTTTTATAGTTCGATTACCGCTCAAAGATTAAGAAGTATTAATGACCGACTCTACACTCTCAAAATGCTAATTTAAAGCTTCATTCTCCCAAACATGCTAGTTCTAAATTATGCACTTTCAATGCAAGACTTTAGTTACTACACATTTCTGGGCTGAACAGTTCCTTGGACTAGAATTCACTATTTAGTAATTACAAACCTAGTGACGCATTTAACGAAGCACCAAACTTGGGCTTTAGCCCTTAAAGAACCTATGCCCTTTCAGTGAATAGTGGTTTAGTTTCTGTCAACTTTGCAAGTCGTTCGATCCTTTGCCAGATTGAGATAAAATTCTTCGAGATGCAAATCGTAATGGCTAAAGTTTATACCTAGAAGGGTTTAAAGAATAGAGGGTACTCGATTCGTAAGTAAGTATCCTTAAAAAGGTGCTTTAAGGGACAGTCCTAAGGACGGCTCTCAAATTTACTCCTTGCAAGTAACATATTTTGTGTAATTCCCCAATACCAAACATAGCTCTCAGAACTAAGCCTTGTAGTTATCTTTCACCAAAAGATACAACAATTGCCTGAAGCTTAAATTTGTGCAAGGTATATGTTTGCTGTTACAAATAAGCCTTATGAGGCAGGAGCGTTACTCTTTTGAATTCATGCCAAAAATAGCATATTTGCACAATTCAATTTGACCCAACTTGACCTAAAAGTAACCAAGTTTTTAGTATTGAGGTAAAGATTGGGGTAATTTTTTCAAATGCCATGATCGAGTTAGACTAAAACCTCTATGCAGAAGGAGTTTTGTAAAATGCTATTCTTCCTTCACACAGAGTAGGGCAAGCAATGGCTGTGCCATCCCGAAAGCCAAAGCGAATTCGATTAGGTGTGGGTTGCCCGACAGTTGATCCATATTTGCCGAATCGTACTAGCTGTGTTCCAGAAATCATTCTCCCCCTAAAAAAGTCCTAAAGCCCCTTCATTATGAAACTTGAAGCGATATTGACGGCAAGCAATTCAGCTTAGGCAGGAGTGGAACTGTCATGACGGAGCTAGGAGATTGTCCGTAAAGGTCTGTACTTATACTAAATCCCAATCTAATCCGTTCAGCAGTACCGTTTTGTGAAGCGCATAAGGCATTCAAGGTGAAGGCTTCGTTAGAGATCGGCTCTTCTCAAACTGAGCGATTAACTCTGTGCGTGAAAGTGATGGTAATTGCAACAACAGTTGAGCGCGATCGCGCTTGGGCAGTTGGACGATTTTGACAGCGATCGCAGCCAGTGGCATCTAATTCGCCAAATCGGACTTCCAGTAAATCAGCTATTTCTTCTTGTAGAGCTTCCTGCTTACATTCTTGTCTGCCTTTTTGAAGCGTTTGTTGTCACCATTGCTCGTATACGACATCTAAATTCATAATTAGCTCTTTTTTCTCCCTATTCGGATTTTGACAGCTTCGTAGATTTCCCCCAATGTCAGATTTCCGCAAGGAGTTCGCTGGCTTGCTCAGGATCTACTTTCGGTAATCGATTCGTAAGGTAGGCATCGGTTAAGCCGACAGCTTCGCCTAAGTTGGGGTCGATGCCGTCGAGTAGCTGGGGATTGATGGCAGTGATTTGCCAATCACGATCCCAGAAGATACGGTTCATCAGTCCTTCGATGATGTCTTTCCACATCTTCAAGTCGATTGAGTGAACGTGATGGATAATCGGTTCGTACTCATCACCTTCGTCCTCAAATTCAGACTCCTGCCAACCCTCAAGCAGATAGGCGGAAAAGGGTTGCCAAACTAGTTCGCGGTAGGCGTAGGTGAAGGGTTTTGGTTCTTCATCGGCTTCAAACTCTTCGCATTCAATTTCTTCCACAATTTGCATTCGGACGTAGGCAAAAGGAAAATAGGCAGCGGCTTCAAGAGTGTTGGTGAGGGCAGGAGCTTCTACGGTTGGGACAAGGAGAGGAGTTAGGGCGCGATGGAGGAGAAACACCTTCTGTTCAAAGCTTGCAGAGTCGAAGATGCGATCGTAGGTACAAAGGTTGAGTTCTACCTCTGCTTCGCTATATTGCTGCAGTTCGTCAAGGGCGAGTTGCATTGCCTCCAGGTAAAATTCTGCTTCGACTCCCTCAAGGGTTCGCACTCCCAGAATAGTGTTCCACCTCGATAAATTCTTTCGCAAGATCAATCTGTGTAGATCTTACGCTCCCAAACTTATCCAACATGACCTAAAAATACCCAAACTTTTAGGGATTGGGGGAAAATTGGGGGAATTTCTGAAATCGCAGCCTGAAACCTTTATGCAGCAAGCTGCGAGAGAGGACTGAAAATCCTCGTGTCACCGGTTCAAGTCCGGTTCCTGGCATTCAATCAAATCAAGCGAAAAGCTCTGAATTCAACCGATTTAGAGCTTTTTCATTTAATGCATCATTACTTGTAGCACTACCGACTACTGAAGGAGTTGCTCAAAATGGCAATATCTACATTCGGATGAGCAGCAATTTGCGTTACTAACTTCTGTCTAGTTCCAGAAAGCCTGACGGGTGCTTTACTCTACAGACAGCGATCGCACCGATGCCATGAAGAACGTTGTCGAGATTTTACTACGAACCTCTCTACGTCGATATCCAATGCCGACGCGGATTAGTGTGTTTGGCTACTTGGGGCGATATGCATGGCTGAAAGATGTGTTGGAAGAACTGCGCCCTGAGTTGTTTCCAGCCCCGCCTGAAGTTAGGGAGATTGCCAGCCATGAGGCGATCGCTGCCAAACCCAGCGCCACTATCCTGGGGATTTTGGATCGGTCTGAAATTTATGGGCGATTGGGACGCTACAAGGTAGAAACGTATTTGGGGCAACGAGGCAATGGGCATTTATTTGGGGCGATCGACCTTGCTTCTAAACGTCCGGTGACGGTCAAAGAATTTTGGTTGGCGGCTGATCGGTTTACTAAAACGGAGGCACTGCAACGACAAAGTGCTTTTCAACAATTGGCGGGGTTCCAGCTAGCCGATGGGCGATCGCAAGATTTTCGAGTGATGCAGCCGATTGAAGCCATTGCCGACACCGAATCTCAAGAGCTTTGTTTTTTAATCACCGATCGCCAAGATCAGTCTCCGTCATTGCGGCAATATCTCAAAGAACGGGGAATTTTGCCCCTGCCTCAAGTGCGGGAAGTGTTGAGCCAAATTCTGCAAACTCTCGATTTTTTGCATCAACAAAAGTTTAGTTTTTCGACCGGAGCGATTCAAAACGGTTTGGTTCACGGGAATCTCAGCCTGGATAGTGTGCTGTGGACAGAATCCCAAGCCCAGTTTTTCGTCTATCTCTGCGATTTGCGATTGTGGGAGCAATGTTTCGATCCTGCCGCGTTACCGGGGCAATCCACTCAAGTCACCCCCGATTTGCTTCAGCAGGATCTTGATGCTGTCGGGGAGATTGGAATTTCGTTGCTGCAAGGACTCGATCGCGATGCCACGATCGAGATTGAACCCCATCTGGCTCAAGTGCTGGAGTCTCTCCAAACTGCCAGGTTTGATAGTGCGGAAACGGCTCGGCGGCACCTGTTGAAGCTGGTTCCACCATCGCCTGATGCGATCGCACCGCTATCAACCAGCAGCGCTCAGCCCACTGCTTCCCAGACATTACCGCTGCTTGGTTTATCACTTTTAGCGTTGCTGATTGGGGCTTGGGCACTGCTGTCGCAAGGGCGATCCACGGAATCGCGATCGCTTGCCTCGCCCCCAGTGTCAACGTGCTGCTTGGCAGAAGTCAGCGCCATGCCAGCAGGCTCATTTACCTATACCGGAGTGAAAGACGGAACTTGGTGGTTTGTGCTGCAACAGCGCAATTTAGTCCAACGCGGTCAGGGGCTGAAGGAGGCTCTGGCATTCGCGCAGCCGAAACTTCAGCTACAGTTTGCGCCCGTGGCTCAGATGGATCAGGTGTTGGCGCAGGTGCGATCTGGTGCCGCAGATTTTGCCGTATTGCCACTGCTTGAGGATCTGCCCAAAGACATGATGGCGGAGACTATTGCCTATGACGGTTTGGCGGTGGTGGTGGCTTTTAGCTATGCAGAACGACAAAAAGGACTTCCCACTGCTCTAAAAGGAAGGCTTAGTCTCGATCAAATTCGACAACTGTATGCAGGACGGGTTGACCAGTGGCAGGCACTCAATGGCCCCCCGTTAGACGTGCGGCTGTATGTCTCCAGCAATCCAGAGGCGATCGCCGTATTTGAGCAGAAAATCCTCGACTCTCAAAAACTGCAAACCGTCGCCAGGATTCAACAAAAATCTTCGATCAACCTGTCGCGGCAGGTGATCCGCGATTTTGAGGACAAAGATATTGGCAGTATTGGGATTGCGCCCCTAAGCGAAATTTTGGGGCAATGTTCGGTCTATCCGTTGGCGGTGAGTTGGGCTGGACAAGCACCCGTTCAGCCGATTATATTAACCAATCGGCAAAACATTAATCCTGAAACGGATCTCTGCAACCGTAAAGGAGCTTATGCCGCTGATCCGGATCTCTTCCAACAGGGCAACTATCCCTTGAGCTATCCGATCGCAGTCCTCTATCCCCGCGATAATCGCCGCTCAGCGATCGGCAAAAAATTTGTTGAACTGATGCGAACTCTAGAAGGGCAACGATTGCTAAGAGCGGCAGGACTGGTTCCCCTGGGGCAAATGAAATCGCCCACACCAACCAATCAACGTTAAGCACGGGGTGCATTTGAGACTGAGCCTACTGAAGGAGCAAGACAGCCGATGTCAACATCTAACACTCAAGAATTCAAAACGATACCAGCTATTCCCGGCACGGTTAGCAGTTGGAATGGTGGAAACTGGGTTGATCAGCCGATGTCGTCTTCAATCCCGCTATTGGATCGGCTCAAAGCGATCGGGTTAGTTGCTGTCGTCGGTACATCGGCAGTGGGAACCGTTCTGCTCGGTCACGCCATCTGGAACCTCGATCGCGAAGAAACGCTATTACCAATTTCCGAAACGAGCAGCGGTTCTACTCCGCCGTTGCGCGATCGCATGACCGTGATTACGCCCAATCGTGTAGAGGTCAGCCCACCGGAAGCCGTTCTGCCGGATGCAACCTCTCCCACCCTGCGATCGCGCCAGTCCGACCAAGCCTCCCTGCCTCGCCAGAATCATGGATTTGGCGATCGCAGTCAGCCATCATCCATTTCATCTGACTCAATCACCATTAATCAAGATGCAACCAGCCCGAAAACATCTGTTGCCAACGGAACTAGCCCGACTTTTCCAACAATTACGTCTCCAGCCAAGTCTGCCAGCGCTGCCCCTGCCGCCCGTCCCAAAACGCCCCCCGCCCCGTTTCCGCTAACGGTGATCGCAGTTTTGCTACAACCGCCTCAAAAATCGTTCCCAGCGATCGCCACGACTCCAATGCCACCCGTTATGGCTCAGCCTGGTTTTGGGGCTAGCCAACCTGCGGGCATCCCCGCCGCAACAGCCTTTCCTCCCAGTCCTCCAGAATCCATTTCTCCAGACACTTCAAACGCTAGCCAACCCCCTGCTGCACCCCCAGTCGTGGCTCCCGCCCAAGCTCCGCCAGCCGTGGCGATCGGGCAACCTCCCCCGCGCAAAGATGGGGTTTATGTCGAGCGCCTCACCATTACTGGCAGCACTCGATTTTCGCCTAAAGAACTGGCACAAACGGCACAGCGAGCGATCGCGCCCAATGCAAATCCAGCCAAGGGTAGCACTGATCCGACCTTTTTAAATCGGCGGCTTTCCCCAGCCGAATTAGTTCAGGCAAGTGAAGCGATTACCAAGCTGTATACCGGAAAAGGCTACATCAACTCTGGAGCCTACGTGCCAGCCGAGGTTCTGAGTGGCAGCGCTCCTGAAATTCGAGTGGTAGAAGGCAAGTTGGAAGCGATTAATGTGACCGTGCAGCCTCCTGGCTTTCTCTGGCTTGCCCGTCCTCTGTCTCCTAACTACGTGCGGCGACGGCTCGCAAAGGGCATTCAAACCCCACTCCAGATCGATCAACTCGTGGATGTTGTCAAATTGCTAGAGCAAGATCCCTTAATCGCGGGTATTTCAACCGAATTGGCACCGGGAGCGACTACGGGTCAAAGTATTTTGAATGTCAAAGTACGACAAGCAACGCCGCTTCGACTCAGCGCCTCAATCGACAACAGCCGATCGCCCAGTGTCGGACGGTTACAGCAGCAGGCGACGCTGAGCCATGCCAATCTACTTGGACTGGGCGATCGCTTACAGGTTGGGTTTAATCGCACCGAAGGCAGTCAGGGCTTCAATGTCGGCTACGCCCTGCCGATCAATTCCAAAAATGGCACGTTGAGTTTTAGCTATGGCAACAGTCGCGGACAAGTGATTGAAGAACCTTTTCAAGATCTCGATATCAAATCGCGATCGCAAACCTACGAAATCGCCTTCCGGCAACCCATCAAGCAAACCTCTACAGAGCTTTTTGCCCTATCACTGCGCGGCACTCACTACCGCAGCAGAGGCGTGTTTCTCGAATCTTTCAACGATGGCGTGGCTATCCCTTTTCCAGCCCAGGGATCAGATGAAAACGGTGAAACTCGCGTCACAGCCCTGCGGTTTGGGCAAGAATGGACGAAGCGCAGCGAAAAAAATGTGTTCTCGCTGCAATCCGAATTCAGTTTCGGGCTAAATGCGCTGAATGCAACCATATCCGATGAGCCACCCGATGGTCGCTTTTTCTCATGGCAAGGACGCGGCTTTTGGGTTCATGCCTTTGCTCCCGATACGCTGTTTGCCCTCAAAGGTCAGGTACAACTGGCAAACCGTCCCCTCGTTCCCGTCGAACAAATCAGCATTGGAGGTCTGGATACGGTGCGGGGATATCGCACCAGTACACTGCTGGCAGATAGCGGCTGGCTGGCTTCTGCCGAGGTGTATCTACCGATTCTACGAATTCCCAAATGGCAGGGTGTATTGCAGGTGATTCCGTTTTTAGATGCGGGTCAGGGGAAAAATCGCGGCGATTTTCAACCCAGCCCTAGCAAGCTGTTGAGTACAGGGTTAGGTTTGCAGTGGAAAATGGGCGATCGCTTTCGGGCGCGACTCGATTGGGGCATCCCGTTAATTAACGACACGGCAGAGAATGGGCGATCGCTGCGCGAAAACTTCTTTTTCTCAGTTATTTTCACCCCTTAAAGCGGCGCTATTCAGCCTTGGGGTCGTGTTCTAGACCTGTGGAAATGAAGAAGAATTAGATAAGCGTTTCTTCTGCATAAAGCGGTGATGGGGATGTCTTTAGCCCAAGCGTCGTATATTTCATCATCAGGTTTGCCAGCGCATCGAGATCAATCGGCTTAGACATATAATCATCGGCTCCAGATTCTAGACAAACTGCGCGATCGCCCTTCATTGCCATTGCCGTTTGCACAATCACCGGAATGGTTTGATAGCGAGCATGCTGCTTCAGTTGCCGAGTTAGGATCAGCCCATCGGCATTAGGTAAATTCACATCCATCAAAATTACCGCAGGCAGCGATCGCTCCAGCGCAACCCACATTTCCGGGGCATCTTTTGCCCAGGTGACTTCATAACCCAAACGACTCAAATAAGTCAGCATCAGTTTCGCATTCGGAAAATTGTCTTCCACCACCAGCACTCGGTTACATGCAACATCTGGTATACCTGTCATCTCACTCGCAAACAAAGCTGCTGGCGTTGGATTAAGATCATCTAGCGAGATCGCGCTGGCTCTATCTTGGGCTTGTACAGTTTCACAAGCGACTTGTTTAGCGACAATTCCCTGACGAACCGATTGCGGTGGGGCGATCGCCTGAGTCAGTTGAGGCGTGGTGTTCTCTGCCTCATTACCCTCACAATCTTTGGTTAACTCAAACGGCAGCACTACCGTAAACCGAGATCCCTCATTCAGTTCCGAACGCACCTCAACGCATCCCCCGTGAAGCTCCGCTAGCTTTTGAGTCAGCACCAATCCCAACCCGGTTCCTTCACTGCGCTCCACGGCAACGTTAGTAATCTGCGAGTAAGGTTTGAACAGAAGCGCCTGCTGTTTGGGTGAAATTCCAGTGCCGCTATCCCACACGGTAAAGTGAATCTGACCTTCCGTCGATCGCACTTGCAGCCCAACGGTGCCCCGCAACGTAAACTTAATCGCATTCGACAACAGATTAAACAGCATTTGCTTAAGACGTAAGCCATCTGCTGCCACCGTTTTCAGATTGGGCTGCAAGTCTAACTGCACACTTAGTCCTTTATCGCTGGCTTTTTCGCGTACCAAGGTCAAGCAAACGTTGCAGAGTTCCTCAATATCAACCGTTTCCCATTGCAAGGTCATCTGATTCGCTTCGATTTTAGACAAATCCAAAATGTCGTTAATCAACGCCAGTAGGTGCCGACCACTACTCAAAATAATTCTGAGATATTCCTGGTGGCGCAGATTCAACGGGTCAAAGCCCTGTTGCTGCAACAGATGGGTAAACCCCAGAATGGAGCTTAAGGGTGTGCGAATTTCATGGCTAGTATTGGCAAGAAACTCACTTTTTAGCTGATTAGTTTGCTCAAGTTCTTGATTTTTTGCTAGTAGCGCTTGATGATTCTGACGCTGGTTCGCCATTAGCCGAATCTGATGTAATGCAGCCACGCACTGTTGAGCAATTCGCTCTAGGGTTTGAGCGTCACAGGGCAACTGAAGCGAATCATCAGAATTACTGGAATCATCGGTTGCATGACCCATCAACAGCCATGCTTCACACTGCTCTCCACGAATTTCACAAACGCGATATCGGTTTTGCCCAGATGACTCAACCTGCTGCAACTTGGCGATGTTAGCGCGGCTGATCGGCTGTCCTTGTTTTAGAGTAATCGGCTTGCCTTTAGGTAACTTCCACAAGAAAGACGATCGCCCACATCCGGCAACACAGGAGACCACAAATTCAGTTTTAGAAGATTGGGTCGCTGGCAGCGCGATCGCGACAGTTGTATCTTCCAACAAACGGCTCAACTCAGAGGTAACCCGTTGAAAAAGCAGCAGTTCAGCTTCTTTAACACTTTCCGGTGTGGTTGCCTTTTCATTCTGCAAATAAGCAGTCACTGACTCAGATATCTGCTGCCCTAACAATGCGACACAGCGTTCATTCCAAAGCTGAAACTCTAATGACTGCATAGAGCCTTTTGATTGCATAGAGACTTTGGCTTGAGAAAATTTAGACGAAGCGCGAGGCATAAAAGAAGTTTGTTTTAATCGATTCGATCGCCGCCAATGTCCATCAACAGGAAAATCTCTATCAATAGGGATTTTAAGCTTAAGGGTTTCAGGAGTTCAACAATAGAGACCCTGTGACACTTCAGTCACCCCATCAATCTAGCCTTCAATCTAATTCAGACGCAATATACGTCCAGATTGCAATGCATAGTTCAGAAAAAGAACTAAAACAAACGCTTTATTATCTTACGTAAACTCGGTATATTTTCGTATATCAAACCTCTAACCTTATCAAACGCTTCATCTAACCTGATTGCGGCTTCATATAGATAAGAAGACATCCGTGAGGTTTCGGGAATTCAGGTACAAAAGTGCAGAATTTGCACTCGCCACTCGCCATTCACTACTTACCATTCGTCATTCCCACTCGCCACTCGCTTGCTATATCATTAGCAATGCCTCACCCTCTGCTAGATTGGGCTTTTTTTGATGTCTCATCCTACTTCTGTTGCGATCGCGGTTCCTGCCACCACCGCCAATATCGGACCTGGTTTTGACTGTCTGGGAGCAGCTTTATCTCTCCATAACTCCTTCACATTTTCGCAATTAGACTCTAGCTCCGAGACAGTTGTAATTACGGCAACGGGAACGGAAGCAGCAAGGGTTTCAACCGATACATCTAACTTGGCATACCAAGCCTTTGCTAGGCTCTATCAGCAGTTGGGTCAGCCTGTGCCTTCAGTCAAAATTGATATTCAACTGGGAGTGCCCCTAGCGAGAGGTTTAGGAAGTTCGGCAACCGCGATCGCGGCAGGGATAATGGGCGCAAATAGTTTGGCAGGCTCGCCGCTGAGCCTAGAAGCTGTGGTGAAATTAGCCGTGGAGATTGAAGGACATCCCGATAATGTCGTGCCTGCGCTGATGGGCGGTTGTCGGTTGGCAGCCACGGGAGTGAATGGCGAGTGGCAAATTTGTGAGATTCCTTGGCATCCCAGCATTGCCGCGATCGCTGCCATTCCAAACTTTGAGCTATCTACCACAGAAGCACGCCGCGTTCTCCCTGCTAGCTATAGTCGCGCCGATGCCATCTTCAACGCCGCCCATTTAGGTTTATTGCTGCGTGGCTTAGAAACAGGCAACGCCGACTGGCTACAAGCCGCTTTGCACGATCGCATCCATCAACCCTATCGACAAACACTGATTCCGGGGTATGAGGCAGTGCAGCAGGCAGCGATCGCCGCCGGTGCCTATGGACTAGTGATCAGCGGTGCAGGACCGACTCTTTTAGCGCTGGCGGAAGTGACCCAAGCCGACCCAGTCCGAGCCGCGATCGCCACTGCCTGGAAACATCACAATATCGACGCGATCGTCCAGGTGCTGCAAATTGATCGTCAAGGCGCGATCGCCCAATTTTAATGAAACTCAAAACTCAAAACTCTAATCGCCCCAACAAAAAGCCCCCAGCTTGAGGCTGAGGGCGACAATCAGGGTGCATCTACCACTCTACTCTTCCAAGTTCCCACCCCTTATCCGGAAAGCTCTGAGAAATTTCTAAAAACTCGTTTTCCTCCTTGCTGATATAGCAGTACGAGGAAAGGTCAAGACAACAACCATCCGTTATTCTTATTTTTCAAGGATTTTTGTGTCCTAACCAATTCATCCGTTACTGATATGATGTGCCCTGTGAGATGACGAGGAGTGTTTTATGGTCAGTGCTTCGCAAACGCTTCAGGTTCAAAAGAATAGAGTTCAGACAGAATACATTTGTCGCCAAGCTTTAAATTTGTTTGATTCATCAGCATTAGAGCGATTAGCCACTCAGTCAGAAGTTGGTCGCCATTTACGAACTTCCACAGTGCTGGAACAATTGGAGGCTGCCAAAAATCCAACCGCAATCGCCGTTTATCTATGTGAAGATGACTATCCCGGCTGGATTTCAGTCAAAGATCTGGCGTATTTAGAGGAAGCGGCTCAACCCTATCAGCCGATATTCCTATCTGCAACCGAGATTCAAGCGAGAATGACCGCCGCGATCGCCTTTACTCATGCGGCAAAAAATCAGCCCAATTCTTATCTTTGGGGCGGCACCGTAGCCCCAAACTACGACTGCTCTGGTTTGATCCAAGCCGCCTTTGCATCCGTCGGCGTGTGGCTACCCAGAGATGCTTACCAGCAAGAAGCGTTTACTCAAGCGATCGCGATTTCAGAGTTGCAGCCCGGCGATCTAATTTTTTTTGGCACTCCCCAAAAAGCGACCCACGTTGGACTTTCCCTCGGCAACAATCACTATATTCACAGTTCCGGCAAAGATCAGGGGCACAATGGCATCGCGATCGATGTCTTATCGGATCAAGGCAGCCGCGTCAGTCAAACCTACTACGCCCAGTTGCGGGGAGCCGGACGGATTTTTACCAGCTACCAGCCAACTCAAACCCTATAGAATCAGATTGCATCATTCACCATTTCTTCCTATCGCCTCTTGCCTCTAATAGAATCAGATCGCATCTTCTCACCATCCTTGAACCCTACCTTTTCCCTTCCGCATGACATCCTTCACCGTTGAAAGCAGCAAACTGTGGGCATCTTCCCTACAACCTCAAGTCTCCGTCGTTGTGCCGATTCACAATGAATATGAAAATTTGCCTCGTTTATTGGAGGCAATTTCTGCCACGCTGATTGCTGCCAACATCCACTACGAAATTTTGTGTGTCGATGATGGCTCAACGGATGGGTCTGGCGATCTGCTGAAGCAAATTGCTAGCGATCGCGCCGATCTCCGCAGTGTGATCTTGCGGCGGAACTATGGGCAAACCGCCGCCATGGCAGCCGGATTTAGCTATGCCAAAGGGCAAATCATCGTAACCATGGATGGTGATATGCAAAATGATCCAGCAGATATTCCCATCCTGCTCGACAAGTTAAATGAAGGCTATGACCTGGTGAGCGGTTGGCGCAAAAATCGCCAGGATGCCACGATCACCCGATTAATTCCGTCCCAGATTGCCAACTGGCTGATTGCCCAAGTGACCGGGGTGAAGGTTCATGACTATGGTTGCTCACTCAAAGCCTATCGTGCGGAACTGATCGCCGATATGAACCTGTATGGTGAGTTGCACCGCTTTTTGCCTGCTCTCGCGTTTATTGAAGGAGCGCGCATTGCCGAAATGCCCGTGCGCCATCATCCCCGACAGTTTGGCAAAAGCAAATATGGACTCGATCGCACCATTCGCGTCGTCATGGATCTGATGACCGTCTTCTTTATGCGTAAGTTTTTGACACGCCCCATGCATGTATTCGGCTCCATGGGAGTGTTGTCCATCTTTCTAGGAACCGTGATTGGGCTATATCTCACCTCCCTCAAACTCAGCTTTGGGGAAAGCATTAACCGTCCCCTGCTCATCTTAGTCGTCGTCTTGATTTTGACCGGAGTGCAATTATTCAGCTTTGGACTGTTGGCAGAACTACTGATGCGAACCTATCACGAATCGCAAGGGCGACCGATTTATCGGGTGCGGGAAGTGATTGAACCAAGACAGGCAAATGACGAGTGACAAAGGGCGAATGTCGAGTGGCAAGTGGCAAGTGGCAAGTGGCAAGTGGCAAAGGATAAATGTCGAATGATGAGTGTCGAATATCGAATGAGACATGAGTTCTACAATTCGCAATTCGCAATTCGTCATTCTCTTAGTCTTCTGGCAAAATCCACTTTGGTGGCTCCATCATTTTTTTCATGCGGGCTACCTCGGCAATTTCCAGCATTTTATCGAGCGGCGTGTCCTTCACAAAACTCACGGCTTTCGATTTGTATTCCATGTTGGGGCACTTGTCGCCCAATACACAGCCGTTAATACAGGCTTCGGCACAGTTAATTGCGGTGTTCTCCATCTCAAAACTCGGCTTATTAAAAATTGAGTGTTCAGCTGCCATTTTACCGCGCTCGTTTTCAACTTTTGCGTGGGGTTCTTTTGCGTGGGGTTAGATCGCAAAACGCTTACTACTCTCACTGAATCACTACAGCGTTTTCGTTTGTTGCTGCTGCTTACTCATTCAATTACCCACTATTATCGTTGGTATATTTACAGTATCTTTAGATAGAAATGAGCTAAAGAAAATTTGTCATGAATAGGTGGCTTTCTGGCGCTATCGGAATTTGGTTAGTAGCGACGATACCATCTGAGGAAAATGCTCAACCCTGCCTACTTTTCAGCGATCGCATTCAGCCTAATACGCAGGGAAACGTAATCATTGTCGGACGAACAAAGCAGAACCCCCATATCGTGGTAGTGCCTGCTACGAGTTCCACCACTTTAGATGCGGTGCGGCAATGCGTTCCAGCCGCCTTTCTAACCAACTCTCGCCGAGGAAACTACATTCACGCAGGCGCATTTGCTGACTATAACCGGGCTGCAAGCGTGTCTGCCATGCTGCGATCTCGCGGTTTAGATGCCAGAGTCGTCTACTTTCCATAAGGATTCTTATGATAGTTCGTCAATGGGTGCAGCGCCTCAAAAGCTCAAACTCTAAAGCTCGCCGATTGTATTATGCAATTTATTATCAATGGCTTCCGATCGCCGCTCCGCTGGCAATCATTATCCTGACTGGGGTTGGCATGGAACTTCGAGAACAACGTGAAAAGCTACGGCTGATGGATTTGTTTTCTAAGTATGTTGGCATTCATACGGGCATGGTGATTGCAGGCAGCATGGGCGGTGCCCGCCGCATGAACTACTCCGTTTTGGAAGATGTGATCAATATTGCCGCTCGGCTAGAAGCGCTGAATAAAGATGTGGTGACAGACAATCTTTATCGCCTGTTGATTACAGAGGAAACCCTGTCTTGCTTAGGCGATCGCTATACCGTTAAACCCGCAGGCACAATTCAGTTACGAGGACGAAAACAACCTACTACTTTTTTCACAATTATGGGAGAAAAAATAAAGGCGAGATCGTAGGAAAAACTTTCGGTCAAGTTTTGGAGATAACTAGGGAATGATTGATGTAGTCAAAAACAGTTCAACCACCGCATTCGCATCTATTCGCTGATGAAGATTCAATTAAAACTTCCTTATGTATTACTAAGCATTGGCTTGGGAGTCGGTCTTACTAGCCTGCTCAATCGCCCTTCTGCCAATGCTTTACAAGTTAAGGTCGATCGCTGGTTGGCAATCCGCCAAACCTCCGGCAGCGCATGGTATCAAACCAAGCAACAGGCTGTTCTGCCTGCAAAAACAGGGATGCGGCTGCAAGCGGTGGGCGATCGCATTAAAACGGGCGATCGCTCCACTATGGTACTAGAAGTAGACACAGGTGTAGGCTTCGTTCATGTGGCTGAAAAAACAAATCTCATCATTCAAAAAATGCAGAGAACTAGCAGCGGTGGGCAAATTACCCAACTACAAGTTGCCAGCGGTCAGGTACGCCTGCAAGTCCGCCCCTTCACCAACCCATCTTCTCGTCTAGAAATTCAAACCCCAGGAGGCATCAGCGGTGTTCGCGGCACCGAGTTTGGCATTAGTGTGCAACCCAACGGCAAAACAGGAGTTGCCACCCTCAAAGGCGGCGTTGCCACTGCTGCCCAAGGAAAAAGTGTTTTAGTCAAAGGTGGCTTTCAAAGCCTCGTGATTCCAGGGGAAGCGCCATCGCCTGCAACGCCACTCAAAGACGACCCTCGTTTAGATATTCGCCAGCTAAGTTCCCTGGGAAACCAGCGGGTACGCATTGTAGGTCAAGTTGACTCAGTTAACCTGCTTGCGATCGCTAACCTTCCTCAAGGGACTGATCGACAAGGAAATTTTGATATCACGATTCCCTTGCCGGGTCAAAATCAACGCATTACTGCACTGGTGACGACTCCCCTAGGAAAGCAGCAAATCTATGAACTTTCGCTCCCCTAATTCAGCCGCCGCACCACAAGTTCAGTTAAAGACTGCATTACCAGCCTTAACTGACCCACTCATTCCGCTGCTAAAACGGTTAATCCCTGGTAGCCTTGCGGCTGTCGCCATGACAGCTTCACTTCAACTGGAAGTTTGGCAACCGCTGGAACGAGCAGCCTATGGCGCATTGTTTCGGTTACGCGGCTCGACGGGCTGGGATAGTCGAGTCGTCGTCGTAGATATTAATGATGCCAGTTTAAGTAAACTTGGTCGCTTTCCGTTACCTCGTCGGCACTACGCTACTCTGTTGAATCAACTGACTCAAGCAGAGCCAAATATCGTGGTGATGGATCTGATATTTTCTGAGCAAAGCCCTGACGATGCCCAATTTATTGCGGCAATGAAGCGTCACGGCAGTGTGGTTTTAGCGCAAGCCTGGGACCGCGAGGGCAGACCTTGGATTCCACTTTCTAGCCTGAAACAGGTCGCGATCGCCACAGGCAACATCTTAAAAATTGAAGATACCGATGGCATTGTCCGCACCATTCAATCTCAAGTTCAGACAGTACCAGCGTTAGGAATTGCCGCCATCCAAAGCTATGGCATGATCTGGCACCCCATCCTACTTCCTGCACCTGATCAACCGCTGTGGATCAACTGGTCAGGGGCTACCCAGCAGATTCCTCGCTATTCGTTTACAGATGTAATTACCGGGCGAGTGCCTGCTCAAACCTTTAAAGATAAAGTGGTAGTCGTAGGAGTCAGTGCGCTGGGAGTTGATTCACTGATTACCCCGTTTCATCGAAATCCTCCCACTAGCGGTGTTTACCTACACGCTACTGTGATCAATAACTTGCTTCAACAAAACTTTTTACGACTGCCCGATCGCCGATGGCTAGCGCTATTCATGCTGATAGGAGGGATTGGGTTTAGTGTTACCCTAACTGGGCGAAAACCAATTCATCAACTTGTCCTGTGGCTGGGAATGTGTTTAAGCTGGGCGATCGCCTGTGTCCTTGCGTTTCAGATCGGCGTCTGGCTTCCGGTAGCATCTCCAATTGTGTTCTTGAGTTTTACTACGATCGCAGTGATTTTAAGGGATCGCCAGACTTTAGAAACCAAAAATCAGGCATTGCAAACGCTGGCAACAGTGGATGGATTGACGCAAATTGCTAATCGTCGTCATTTTGATGAATACCTGAATGGCGAATGGAAACGACTGGCACGGGAACAGTTGCCTCTGTCGGTGATTTTGTGTGACGTAGATTTTTTCAAAAGATACAATGATGCCTACGGTCATCCGGCAGGAGATCGCTGCTTACAGCAAGTTGCCCAGGCGCTCCGTCAAGCGGTTCAACGTCCTGCCGATTTAGTGGCTCGTTACGGCGGTGAAGAATTTGCGGTAATTTTACCCAACACGAGAGTGGCTGGAGCCGTGGAAGTAGCAGAAGAAATCAAGCTTCACCTCAAAGCAATGGAAATCGTCCATGAAACCTCTGAAGCCAGTGCTTATGTGACCTTGAGCTTGGGTATTTCTACCACGATTCCAATCCCTGACTTAACTCCGGCAATCCTAGTCGCCACTGCCGATCTAGCGCTTTATGATGCAAAAAAACAGGGACGCGATCGCTATTACGTGCGGGTGTTTTAATAAGTTTTGAGTTTTGTTCGCGTTCGCGCAGCGTGTGCCTTGCACTCAGCGTCTCCGTTGCTTTTGCTTCCCGCAGGGTAGGAGATATTTTGAGTTTTGAATCGTAGAAACTTTGCCCAGTAATGGTCTTAACCTAAGATCTATTACTCCTTTATTTAAATTGGCATGGGTACGAGGTAAATAGAGTTGAAGTTTAGTCGCAACTTTCCTGAAATGAAACAGTGGTGAGTGTGAATAGTAAGCAGAGTTTGCTGCCATTTCACCATGCTTGATTCGCTGATCCTTGCTTCTACTCAGCTTCCTGACAAAACCAATCGCCTTGTTCCAAAAAATGAACTCCGTACCGTCCGCAGTCAAGCAGTGCAAGCTGAAAAGCAGCGGTTGAATCAACTCTTGCTCAAGCTCAGATTGTCAGGTCGCCCCGAGATGATAAATTCCACCGAGTTTTCTCCAGCGTCAAATGTCCCCAAGTCAGGTAGCCAGCTTTATTCTCAGCGGGTTGCCGCAGCTAGCACAGGTCATCTTTACACTCGCCTGCCAACCAACAGCTTTCAATCGGTTTGGAGCAATGCCACCCAACAACCTACTTATGAGCAGTGGCGCACTCTAATGAAACGGGAAGCTGCGATCGCTGCCAAAGCAACGACTCAACGCACTAGCGTATTGTTGGGCGACTCTTTGAGCCTTTGGTTTCCGAGCGATCGCCTGCCCCAACCGCAAACTTGGCTCAACCAATCGATCTCAGGGGACACTACCAATGGCATTCTTCGCCGCCTGTCTGATTTTGCAGCAACCCGTCCCCGCGTCATTTATCTAATGGCAGGGATTAATGACTTGAAGCAGGGAGCCACCACCAACGAAATTTTGTGGAATATGCGCCAAATTATTACCCGCCTTCAGCAAACTCAGCCCCAAGCGAACTTGATCGTCCAGTCAGTGCTGCCGACCCGGTCTGTGATTGCATCAAGTGATCGCATTGCCCACCTGAATCATCAACTTAAGGCGCTTGCCACCCGCAACGGTGCCTATTTTCTCGATCTTTCTTCCCAAATGGCAGATACCGCTGGCAACTTGCGCCCAGATCTCACGACCGACGGTTTGCACCTCAACGCCCAAGGATATGCAGTCTGGCAAGCAATTTTGTTGAAAACCGAGGTCGCGATCGCAACTCGGTAAAGACACGCTACGATGCTTTCATTGCGTTTTCGCGTCAAGATTTTATGAACACGCTATCACTTCAAGTAAGTTGGGCAATCGCGATCGGCTTTTTATTCAGTCCATTATCTATCCAAGCAGAACCAGCCACCAAACCTGCTAACACTTTGGCACAACAGGCAAAAGAAGTTGCGACGCTGCTAATAGGCAAAATGGACACCTCCGCCCAAGCGATCGCCAATTCCAAAGCGCCCAACGTACAAATGACCACCTGCCGGATTGGATTGTTTACCAACGCCGAACCGCAGTCTATTTTTTTATATCAAGAGCAGGCAATGTCCACGTCTCTTGATAAACCATACCGTCAGCGATTTTTGCAAATTTCGCCTAGTCCACTCAGCCAAAGCGTGCGATCGCGATCCTTCAAGCCAACCGATCCAACGCGCTGGTCGGGATTTTGCAATGTCACGCCCAGCCTAGAGCGAACCGTCAACCTAAGCGATTTAGGCACTCCTATTTGCAACGTCTTCCTAAAACAGGTTGGCACTGGCTACCTAGGTAACACTCCCCCTGATGGCTGCCCCGCCAACATTCGCGGAGCCATTCGTATCACCAATCACATTGAGCTTTCTCTTGCTGGCATGAACACCTGGGATCGCGGCTTCGATGCCCAAGGCAAACAAGTCTGGGGAGCGAAAACTGAATCCTACCAATTTCGTCGAAAAGAGGTGAGAGATAAGTTTTGAGTTTTGAGTTTTGAGTTTTGAATTCGCCCCTCGCCCCTTACCACTCATAACTCGTAATTCGTAATTCGTAATTCGCTTTGCCTGTTAGCTTGCGTAGTATCTAGGGTATTTTGAATTAGACGGGCACAGGGCATAATGGCGATAAAACTGCAATTTGCCATGATGTACAAGGTTGGGGTATCGCATGGCTGAGGAAATCGATCGCAAGCTGAAATTGATGGTCGTTGATGACGAACCAGATAACTTGGCGCTGCTATACCGGACTTTTCGGCGAGATTTTGAAGTTGTTAAGGCAGAAAGCGCGATCGCGGCGCTGAAAATTTTAGATGAGCAGGGCGAGATGGCAATCATCATCTCCGACCAACGAATGCCGGAAATGCTGGGAACTGAGTTTCTGAGTAAAACCGTCGATCGCTATCCCGATACGATTCGGATTGTGCTAACCGGCTACACCGATGTGGAAGATTTGGTGGAAGCGATTAATGCAGGCAAGGTGTTTAAGTACATCACCAAGCCATGGGTTCCCGATCAACTTAAGGTCGTGATTCAGCAAGCAGGCGAAACCTATCGCATTGTCAAACAGCGCACCAATGAACTGAGGCGCGCCCTGCGGCGAGAGTCGTTATTCAACGCTGTCACCACTGCCATTCGAGAATCGCTCGATTATGACAGTATGCTGCAAACGATCGCCGCGACTTTAGGGCAAACCTTTAATGCCAGTGAATGTATTCTGCAACCTGTCGAGGGCGATCGCCTGACGACTGAGGTTTTTTATCACTCCGCGATCGAGATCGAACATAGTAGCCCCGTCCCACACTCCCTATCTGTCGATGATCCCCAAATTCAAAATGTCCTAAGTACTCGCCAAATTCAAACCGATCACACCCCTAACCCGCATCGATTAATTGTTCCCATCACCTATCAGCAAGATTTTCTCGCTGTTTTTGCCATATATCGGACAGGAGATGCCGCGCCCTGGTCTAGCGAAGACATTGCTCTCATTCAAGAAGTTGCAGAACAGGCTGCTCTCGCCATTTCTCAAGCAAAGCTTTACCTGCAAACTCAAACGCAAGCCGAGCAAATGCGCGCAGAGTTGGAAGTTGCCCGTCAAATTCAGGGCAATTTATTACGACAAACGTTGCCAGAATTGAAGGGCATGAAAGTTCAAGCGTGTTGCTATCCAGCGCGAGAAGTGGGCGGAGACTTTTTTGAAGTCTATGCTCATCCTCAAGGCAACGTGTGGCTAGCTGTGGGAGATGTGTCTGGAAAAGGCGTTCCGGCTGCCCTATTTATGGCTAGTGCAATTTCCGTCTTGCGCCGAGAACTTTCGCAAGAAATGCCGCCAGAGCCTCATATCGTCATGCAAAACTTAAATCGCAGCCTGTCTGAAGATTTAGTCAGCACCAACTGTTTTATCACTATGGTTCTAGCCTGCTACACCCCGTCTACTCACACGCTAATTTATGCCAATGCAGGGCACATTTACCCCATGGTTTGGTCTAGGGAAACAGTTTCAGCCCATCTCGCCCAAGGACAACCCTTGACGATTGAACCGAATTATCTAAAAGTGCGGGGGGTGCCCCTTGGCATCTTGCCCCATTGGAAGGCTGCATCTGGCAGCACGGCGCTCAATGCAGGTGAGGTTCTATTGCTGACCAGCGATGGGATTACTGAAGCAACGATCCACAATGCAGAACCTGCGAATGGCAGTAATCAAGCCAATGCTATGCTGCAACAAACTGGGCTATGGCAATTATTGATTCAAGAGCCATTATCCTTGGATTTGAATGACTTGCTTGCCCAGATTCGATCGCACAATGATATACAAGAAGACGACCAAACTATTCTCTCTTTGGAGGTTCTGTAGCGAATGAGAACTGAACTTCACATCCCCAGCGACCTACAGTTTTTGAGCATCGTCGAAAACTGGCTGTTGGGCAGTTTAGAGGTTGAGCTAGGCGACCATGTAGATTGGCCCCGACAATCCAATCGGCTCCGCTTAGTGTTGGTAGAAGCCTATTCTAATGTGGTGCGCCATGCTCACAAAGATCAGCCCAATCTACCTGTTTTAATTCGTTTGGAGCTACAGGATCGCGATATCGCCCTAGAAATTTGGGATCACGGACAAGGGTTTGACCTGTCTACTTATCTGCCACCCACTCCAGAAGCGAAACAGGAAAGCGGTTATGGTTGGCTGATTTTAAATCGACTGATGGATCGGGTGGAATATCGGTTGCAGGTGAATGGCAAGAACTGTTTGAAGTTAGAAGCAAGCATTCCCGAAGCAAATCCCGCGATCGTGGAAAAGGTTGAAGCCGCACCGACTTTTACAGGCAAAGAAGGATAGATGAAAGGCGAGGGACGAGGGGCGAGAGGGGAAGACGAATATAAACAACTCAAAACTTAAAACTCCCTTCCCATCATCTTTAAATATCTCCAGTGTTAACCTCCCTTTAAAGAGGTGAGTGCTGTAAACTGCGGTAGCTGTTATCTAGTTAAAAGAGTTTTAGGGGCGTTTAGTATCTGCCTCCACTTTGTTATAGCTTTATGCTTGCTACTCTATTAGTGGAGTAATCAAGATATTTAAACGCTACTGCTAGAGTTTTACCTTATGTTAAAGTGACTGTCTATCAAACCATAACTCTCCAAGCTACTCGCTCTCCAGACTACAAGCCAGCAAAAATGATTTGAGGAACTATTTGACAGGTTTTCTTTAATAGAGTTTGCTAATTCTCTCTGCCGTCCGCGAAAACATGAGGTCAGTTGTGGAAGCAACGACAATTGAAAATTTTTGGACAGAAGCCCTAGACCGCCTTCAGCTTTTGCTGAGTCGCCCTACGTTTGAGGCATGGATTAAAACGGCGATCGTAGAAGAGTTGACAGAGGAGCGCCTCATTCTGCGAACGCCCAATCCCTTTGCCCGGAAGTGGTTGCAAAAGTATTACATTAAAACGTTGACAGAAGTCGTTCAGGAAATTTTGGAGCGACCGATCGAAATTCAAATGACGGTTGCCTGTGATGATGAGGGCAATCCAGTAGATTCTGATTTTTTTTGGGCGCTGCCGATGGAACCTAATCTTGCCGATCTGACTAGCCCGCTGGAGGTTCCAACTGTGACCGTTTCACCTGAGCCAACCGATCGCCCTCGATCTAGCGACCTAAATTCAAAATATGTTTTTTCTCGGTTGGTCGTTGGGTCGAATAACCGGATGGCTCATGCGGCATCGCTGGCAGTGGCAGAATCGCCCGGTCGAGAGTTTAACCCTTTGTTTTTGTGTGGTGGCGTTGGATTGGGTAAAACCCATTTGATGCAGGCGATCGGGCATTGTCGTCTAGAAATTTGCCGCAACTCACGGGTGTTCTATGTCTCCACCGAGCAATTTACAAACGACCTGATCACTGCCATTCGACGCGACAGTATGCAAAGCTTCCGGGAACACTATCGAGCGGCAGACGTGCTGCTCGTGGATGACATCCAATTCATTGAAGGAAAGGAATATACCCAAGAAGAGTTTTTTCATACCTTTAACACCTTGCATGAGGCAGGGAAACAGGTTGTGTTGGCATCCGATCGCCCCCCCAATCAGATTCCTCGGCTACAAGAGCGGCTTTGCTCCCGGTTTTCCATGGGCTTGATTGCCGACATTCAATCGCCCGACTTGGAAACCCGCATGGCGATTCTGCAAAAAAAAGCCGAGTATGAAAATATGCGGCTGCCGCGCGATGTGATTGAATATATCGCCTCCAGCTACACCTCCAACATTCGAGAGCTAGAAGGCGCACTCATTCGGGCAGTTGCCTACATTTCGATCTCCGGTCTGCCCATGACCGTCGCCAATATTTCGCCCGTGCTGAATCCACCCGTGGAGCAAGTGGAAGCATCTCCTTCAGAAGTGCTGACCATCATTGCCGAGAACTTCAATGTGCCCATCGAGGAGTTGAAAGGTCATTCTCGCCGACGGGAGGTGAGTACAGCGCGACAGATTGGTATGTATCTGATGCGCCACCACACGGGGCTTAGTCTGCCTAAAATTGGGGAAGTGTTTGGCGGCAAAGACCACACAACCGTCATGTATAGCTGCGATAAGATTGCCCAACTCAAGGAAGCTGATACTTCAGTGGCACAAACCCTGCGTCAGTTGAGCGATCGCATTAACCAAGCAAGTCAATCCCGCAACAAACCCTAAAATATTTCTGCTCAAATAATCTGCCTAATCCAATAGTCTGCAATCGTCCTGATTCAGACTATTTTGTGCTGTGGATTATTCTGCTGATTGATCAGGTTGACTTATCAGCAAAGATTTGGAGTTTTCCCCAGAAAATCAAACTTATGTGTTTAAATAATTGAGGTTCTCCAAATCAAATCGAATTAGCTCAGTAAATTTTTACGTTTAAAGAATGTAAACATCTGTAAAGTGGGCGATCGCCTGTGGAAAAACCCCCTATTTTCTGTGGATAACTCTGGGGAAAATCGGTTTATAACGATCTAGCGATCGTGGAAAGACTCACTAAGTATAAATACTCTGTGGAAATACCCCATTTTTTTCCACAAGTTATCCACAGGCGAAAACGGGGGTGATCCCTAACACACGTTGATCTGACGATCTTTTCCACAGTTTCCACAGCCCCTACTACTACTGTTTAAATAAGTTTTTCTTAAGTCCGGATTGATCTTAGCAACGCCAAAATATCTCAAAACAGGCTCAGGTGGATCGTTTCGAGCAACAGTGGTAGGATCTCCAGACAACGACTTCAGAGCGTCCTCAAATGAAACTGGTCTGCACCCAAAACAGCCTTAGCACAAGCCTTTCTCTCGTTAGCCGCGCTGTTTCCACCCGCCCCACGCATCCAGTTTTAGCCAACGTGCTGCTTGTTGCCAACGCAGAAACCCAGCAAGTTAGCCTCAGTGCTTTTGATCTAAGCCTCGGCATTCAAACCACTTTTGCCGCTACTGTTGAAGCCGAAGGAAAATTAACCCTGCCTGCCAAACTGCTTACCGACATTGTGTCTCGCTTGCCCGAAGGAGATATCACCCTGGAAAGCGGCTCGGATGACGACGCTAGTTTTCTCACCACGCTGACCTGTTCTTCTGGTCGCTATCAGGTGCGGGGCATGAGTGCCGAAGAATTTCCGGAACTGCCCACCGTCACCGATGGCGAAAGCTTGCACCTCCCTTCCGAAGCAATGCTAGACGGCTTGAGAGGCGCACTGTTTGCGGCTAGCGCCGATGAAACGAAGCAGGTTCTCACCGGGGTTCACCTGACGTTGGCGGCGGAAGAACTGGAGTTTGCCGCTACCGACGGACATCGCTTATCGGTCGTGCAAACGACGAATGTGGATGATGAAGGCAACCGAGCCAAAAATAGCACGTCTGACGATGCCGAAGCCTTGGATGTGACGATTCCAGCAAAGGCACTGCAAGAGCTTGCCAAGATGCTGGAGCGGCAAACAGGTAGTTCGGTGGCGGTGAAGCTCGATCGTAATCAAGTAATTTTTGAATGGGTGGATCAGCGCCTCACCAGCCGATTACTGGAAGGACAATATCCCAACTATCGCCAACTGATTCCCCGTCAGTTTACCCACCAAGTTACTGTCGATCGCCGCCTATTCCTCAGTTCTTTGGAGCGAATTGCAGTCTTAGCAGACCAGAAAAACAACATCGTTAAGCTGAATGTGGATACGGCTAATCAGGCAATGTCGCTGTCGGTGGATGCGCCGGATGTGGGCAGCGGTGAAGAAACTATCCCGGCTCAAATCACTGGGGAAGATATGGCGATCGCCTTCAACGTCAAATACCTGCTCGATGGCTTAAAAGCCCTTAACACGACTGACATCCAGCTTCAGTTCAACACGCCCACCAGCCCCGCCATCCTGACTCCCCTCGGCGGCTTGAAGATGACCTACCTCGTCATGCCTGTCCAGGTTCGTAGTTGAATCAAATTAGAGTAACTAAACGTAAATGAGTAGTGTAAATGAAGGGTGCTTTAACTTGCTATCAGTGGATCAAGGATTGGACGACATTCATCAAAGCAGTCGAAAGAGTCATTGCCTTGAAACCAACAGACTGAAATATAACGGTCATTTAGTAAATATTCCTTTAGCCAGGGAATGCTAGTGGGTGGACTTTGCAGCACAATGGCAAGAATACAATCTTCATGGATTTGCTCATTCTTGCGATGTAAGTAACGGTATTCATAAAGCTGGCTTACTGCCTTTCTAACCTGCTCTCCTAGAATTGAATCGTCACTACTTTTCATCTCAAAAATGAAGGTTAATTGATGAGAATTTTGTGGATTGAAATAGGCTAAATTAGCATCCTCCAAATAAGTTCCTCGATTTGGTATTCCATTCGGATAAAGCTGAGCCGTATTATCAATATCTACTCCTAAATCAATGAGTTCCGTTTCCCATGAGGTAAAACCTGATGCCTCGATTCGAGTTCGCATTTTTTCTACTAAAAGTTCATGCCATGCATTACGCCGTTCCATCAGAACTTTAGTGTTTTCAGGATTTGCTCGTTGAGGTTGCCTTTGTAAAAATGTCTTTGAAGATGGCTTATTGGAGGGATTCCGTTTTGCCAGTCGTGAGATCGGCTGTGGTTGCGATTGGAATGTTCTCGTTAACGGTTCTGTTGTGACTGCAATCAAAACTTCTCCTGCTATTGCTTGAACCTCAATTGATGTCAGTGTTTTACAAGCATCAAAATACTCTGACCATTTTCCCTCTTCTAAAACCTCGTATACTTCTTCAATGTCAATACAGTGATTAAAGCCCTCAAAGAAATATTCCAGTGATTTGATGGCTTCTATTTGCCTATTTCTTTGAGCATTCAGTTCAGGATTTCTATAGGGATATAAGCTGAGGTTGTTGTTATGGTCTACTATCAAAAGCCCGGTTGCCTCTAAAAAAGGGAACCTTCTTTCACCCTGAATTATGGGTAACGCACCGTTGTAAAAATCATTTAAAGCTTCTCTAATATCGCGTATTGATGGAGATGGATTGCTTTTGAGAGACGGAGCATTTGCTAAGGTATAAACTTCTTCTGGCGTAACTCGAATGGAATCTTGCAATTCATTCAAGTGTTTAGCCTTAGCTTCAAATATTTTTAGAATCAGACGGAGTGGACAAATTTTATAATTTTGATGAATTATAGCAAGTGTTTTTGCTTGACTTTGATGTTCGAGAAAGGCTCCTGCTTGTTTGTACTGCTGCCCTCTTCCATCCGGACGTTGATAGAGAGCAAGTTGTAAACGGCAGAACGCTTCTACATTAGGTTCTGCTCCGGTTAAATAATGTCTCGCTGTTTCGGTAAGACGACATATCCATAAATCTTGCTCTCGAACGATATGCCCGACTCCTAGAATTGACATGTATATCGAATAAATGTCCCGAAAAGGCGATCGAGCAGTCGTTGGAGAAAGAAATTTTAAGGCTGTATCAAACTGCTGGCGATTAAAAGGTTGACCATCAAAAGTTTCAAAAACCTGTGCAAGTTTGACTAATTTTCTCTTCCAATTCTCTAAATCGGATGCGTGAATCTTATGGCTGAATAAATCATTTAGCATTTGTGCGTTAGAACCCTACGGTCAGAAACTTGAGAGCGTGAGCTTTCCTAGTTCTCCCTACATAGATTCTTGAGTATCAATTGCGAGCCTTGCAAGGTTAGGTCTATCTGGAAAGGTAGTCTAATCCCAAATAATGAGTCGCATCCTCATAGGTTAAAGAAATTGGGTCATCAAATATGTATTTTCGGATATGGGCAGCGATTAGAGCAGCAAATAAAGGAGGCACTGCATTACCCACTTGGCGAATTGGGTGTCTACTGGTGCCGCTAAATCCCCAAAAGTCAGGGAATGTTTGCATTCTTGCAGATTCTCTTGGTGTGACTTCACGCGGCTGTGAAGGATGGACATGACCTTTTCCGCCGCCTTTATTTGACCCGACAATAATGGTGTAGCTGGGGCGATTAGGGGCAAGCCTATTAATCCGTGTTTTAGGATCACGCTCACCGAAAGCCAAGGAATTGTAACGATTTTGAATGTCTAGACCATGTACTCGTCCTACATGATTAGGGAGAATCGTCTCACCGGGTTCTCCAAGCCCTTCTAACACTTCGCCCACGGTTCGATAGGGTTTCTGAAAAGTATTGATTAAATCAGGTAATCCATGAGTGGTCTGCATCGGAGGGACGCTTTTACCCGATAAACTTCCAATGATGAAGATGCGTTTTCTAAATTGAGGAACTCCAAAGTCTGCTAGTTCGTATGTATGCAATGAGATAGTGTACCGTCCCCCAAAGCTTAGTCTTTCACACAATTCATTTAGCACTGACGATTGATTGTAAGACTTTAATCCTTCAACGTTTTCCAAAACAAAGCATTCAGGTTCTAAGTCGTTCACAGTTTGCACAAAATCCCAAAGAAGAGTTCCGCGCTCATCTTCGAGTCCCTTTCGCTTGCCGAAAACTGAGTAAGCTTGGCAGGGAGGACCTCCATGCAGTAAGCCCAACTTACCCTTCTTAACGTTCGCTAGGTTTAATATCCTGGCTGGGGTAACTTTTCTAATGTCATCACAAATGATGAAGGCTTCTCTTAAAAAGGAGTGAAGTCCTGTCCTCAACCCAAAACTTTTGTTGAGGTCTAAGGTCAAACAAGAATACTCATCGATCTCAACACAGCATTGAGTCGAAAATCCTGCGACTTCAAATCCCAGATCGATGCCTCCGGCGCCTGTGAAAAGGCTAATAGTAGGGATAGGTTCAAAGGGTGATGTAGGCAGCGGCTTACCTTGACCCATTAGGTTGATAAGATCAGGTAAATAAACAGCGCGATCGCTTCTACAATCACGATGAGTGCGTAGCTGAGCAGGTTGTTTGCCTGAAGGTTTGCTGTCAGTTCTACAGTTTCCGTTTGTACTTGTGTCTAGCCTAATAAAGTTTTCCTTCGATTCATGTAAAAACTCTGTTTCAATCTGTTCACAATAAAGTTTGACCATTGGAGTTAAATGAATTCACACACTACCGCTAGAGGAGGAAGCTTTAGAAAGAGAATTATAAACCTACTGATAGTTCTAAAGACTCATGATAAGAATAGACTTCTTTAGAATATCTATCGACTATAGAATATCTATCGACTATCGTAATAGTTTCATACTACAGTGCATCTGTTCTTTTTCAGAATATGAAAGGTTAGCCTGTAAAGTGGTCGTCTTTCCTGAACTTTTTAACTGCTGCGATTAAACTGGATCGCAGTGAGACGGACACAGTAGCAAATACCCGCCTGCCCCTTGAACTAAGCTCGTTTGAGCAGCGTTTTCTGTATCCAGCAGAATTGAGGCAAGACAAAGGGGCGATCGCCCTCCTCCAAATTCCTACTCACGTCCACAGATACTTGAGCCGCAATAGCTAGGATTTTGCAGGGCGGCGGGGGCGTTTCCAAACTTTACGTTCGGCTTTTTCGCGTTCGTAGGCAATCAGCTTGCCGTAATAGTCATGCTCACTCAAATCCATCGATAGGAAGACATGTTTGCGAATATTGCCAAAGCCTTTACGGGTAAAAAAGTTGACGGCTGGAATATTTTCTGGGTCAGTGTCCATCATCATGAACCGGGCACCATCATCAATCATTCGTTCAACGAGCCTATCCACCAAGGTGTCAGCAATCCCGCGCCGCTGAAAGGTAGGATTCACACCCAGCCAAAGGATATAACCATAGGCTAAAGAGGCTTTGGTAATAATGGTGCCAAGAATGAATCCTGCAAGTTGGTCTTCAATTTCGGCAACGAGACAATATTCTGGGTCAGTATTGTATAACCCAATCACTTCCCATTGATCCCAAGTGCGGTAGATATAAGGATAGAGGTCGCTGGTAAACAGAGTGTCGCCTAGGTGATAGACCGAGGCAATATCATCAATATCCATATCTCGCACCATGCCTGGTAGCGGCTCATAGTCTTTCAGTTTATCGGTCATGAAATTGGGAATGTTATTACTCATGGAGATTTATATCTAAGAGTTTCATACTTTTAAAGAGGAACTTCTTGAATCTCCAAAATTTCAGGGAGTGTCAGTGGGTTAGATGGCTCAGCGCGGGATTGGTCGGGCTGGTCGAAATCGCTGCTGAAACAGTGTGGAAAAAAGTGACAGCGATCGCATTCTCGGTTGGGAGGCAGACTTTCTCCAGCAGCATAGTGATTCAGCCACTCGGTCAACTGCTGTAAAAGCTGCGTTAAGTCTTGGTGAGTGCGATCGTGCTGGGTGCGATCGTAGGAAAAACTGAGGCTTTGGGGGGTAGAAGACTCTTGATCTGCTTGAAAAAACCAGTACGCCATCGAGACTTGTTCTGGTTCATAGGGGCTGGTTTCTACCAAACCGTAGAGATAGAGTCGGGTTTGCCAATTGTCTGCTAGATAATGGGCGTTTTGAGGACGGGGATAGGTCTTCCAGTCCAAAATTTTGGCATGGCGATCGCCCGATAACAGCAAGTCATAGCGCATTGTTAGCAGATATCCCTGAAGTTCTAAGGTGCGCTCGTGTTCTGCTTGCTGAATTGGGTCGGAATCGTTACCCGGAAGCGTTAAAATTTCAGGCGAGGCGGCTTCAAAAGCAGTAAACCATTGATTAAGCTGCGGATCGGCTTGGGTCAGGGGGGCGATCGGTAAGCCAAGCTGCCATTGCTGCAATAACAAATGAAACTGTGCGCCTTGGGTTTGGCGTTCTTGTTGCTCGATTGAGTTAGGAGAACTCAGTTGGTCGAGAAAAGTATACTGGAATTTGCGCGGACAGACAGTCAACAGGTTCAAATGTCCCTGAGATAGCCGAATGGCAGCAGATAGAGGTTGCGGGAAGGTCGCGGAAATCATTTTGTCAGCACAAATACACTGCCTTCATTGCCCCGTCCAACGCGCAAATTCTCATCTAAATAGGTGATATCTAGCCAGCCGCTTTGGTCGCGATTAATCGTGAAATCGATCGCGGCAAACTTTTGACCCGACTCCATCTGTTGAATAAATGCGCTGGGCGACTGATAGCCGATGAGTCGCTGCAACCCCAGCACCGATCGCTCAAAATTCACATTTACCCGGCGCTCAGACACGGGTTCAAATCGGGCTGCCACGCTAACAATGCCCTCCGCCCAAGGCACTCCCGCAACTTCCGCAATGTTATACAGCTTTGCGTCTTTGACCCGAATGCATTGATAAACCTGACCTAGCTTAATCAACGGAAATTGATCAATGCCTAAAATACCGCGACTAGTGGTGTATAGTAACCGCCAATCCCCATCTAACAGGTCGGCAGCTTCCACAGGACGAAGCGTTGGGTTGCGGTCTTCCAATTGGGCAATAGTTGCCAGAATCTCTTGTTTTTGAGCTTCAGTTGCCAATAAACCGCGATTAGTGCCCGCGATCGTGTTTAAAAGTTCAGATTTACCAAGCATCTTGTAGAATTCCCGTAATGAGAACAATAACCTTGTGGAATACTGTATGGATAGGACAAAATCTTGCAATTTCATCGAAGAGTGATAAACTCTTTGTGTCTTTTTCGCATTAAACATCAGTCTCAAGCGAAATCGGGTCAATTGGCTTGCTAGATTCAGTGTTCCTTAGTCTTCAGTATACTGACAGCGATTTTTTAGAACAAACGAGCGTATGATTTACAATCCTTCTCTGCATGAAGAACCTCGGAGTCAACGGGCACGGGTTTTACCTCAACGACAATCTTCTTCAATTTTGGGTTGGCTCGAAGCCAGCGGTCGCCTACTAGCTCGTGAAAGCACTGACTTTGATTATGGGGACAACGAAGAGGAAATTAATGCATTGATGGCAGGCGATGACAATACGAATGATTTTGATGATGATGACGACGAAGAACTGGAATTGGATGATTAACCCTTGAATTTCAATTCAAGTCATCCTTAGATTCAGAAATCTTTGAATCGGTGTGAGTTTTTGATCCTAAAAGCAGCTACTTATAAAGCTTTTAGTCCTGTCAAACGGTACATAGTGTGTGGTGTGGAGTGAAACGCTTGTGGATGCCAAAGTCTTTTATAGACCCCTTTTTCGACTATCGGGAACGCTATTGTTAGGGACGCTAACAGCCAGTTTGAGTATAGCGGCGTTGTATTTAGATTGGGTGGCAGGGCGATCGCCCTTTCAAATTCAGTCCTTAACCTTGCCATTATGGATTTGCGCTTTGGCAACCGCAGCCCTGGGATTTTCAGCCGTGCCAATGCTCCAGGCAATCAAAGCCGGACAAAGCATCCGTGAAGATGGACCTCAGTCTCACCTGAAGAAAGCCGGAACTCCAACGATGGGCGGCATCTTTTTTATTCCAGTGGCGTTGTTGGCAGCCCTTGCCTGGTCAGAGTTTTCACCTACTGTGGTCGCTGTGGTGGCGCTGACGCTTTCCTATGCCTTCATCGGCTGGCTAGATGATTGGCAAATCATTCGACACCAATCCAACAAGGGAATTTCTCCCCGGCTGAAGCTAGCCCTGCAAATTGGCTTTGGTGGGGCATTTTGTTTGTGGGTCGTCCTGACTCAACCTGCTAGTGTTGCGACTTTGATTCTACCTTTTGGCAATTTGCTACCGTTGGGGTTACTCATGGTTCCGCTCGGTTGGTTTGCCCTCGTTGCAGAAAGTAACGCAACAAATTTGACCGATGGTCTGGATGGTCTAGCCGCAGGAACCGTGGCGATCGCTGCTTTAGCATTGGGCGCGCTGGTGTCTGCTACTCCCGACTTAATGATGTTTTGCGCTTGCCTCGGTGGGGCTTGTTTAGGATTTTTAGCCCACAACCGTAACCCGGCGCATGTCTTCATGGGTGATACAGGGTCGTTGGCGTTGGGTGGCGCTTTGGCAGCCGTGGCGATTCTGAGCGGAAATTTGCTAGCGCTGTTCATTTTGGGTGGCTTGTTTCTCGTAGAAACTCTGTCGGTGATCGCCCAGGTAAGTTACTTTAAAGCAACCAAAGGATCGGATGGGGTTGGCAAACGCTTGTTCAAAATGTCGCCATATCATAACCATTTGGAGCTTTCAGGTTGGGCGGAAACGAACATTGTGGGCATCTTTTATCTGATCGGCGGCTTGCTAGCCTGTTTAACATTGACAATTTTTTGATGGTTTTAAGAGGAAATAAGCTGGCGAAAAGGAGAATCGGCGATCGCGCTCCTTTTTCGTTTAAAACATTCATCTCCTCTAAATTCTGAGATTAAAATCTGCTATTATTGTTTCTCGACAGTTGGAGAGATGGCTGAGTGGTCGAAAGCGGCAGATTGCTAATCTGTTGTACGAATCGTAAGACCGTACCGAGGGTTCGAATCCCTCTCTCTCCGTTTATTGACTGCATGTTGGTTAGCTGAATTTAGGGTAATGAAGGGCGATCTTTAATAGGTTGCCTTTCCTGTTTTTACCCTATACGCAGGAATATTCAACCACTTTTAGTCTTTTTGATAATTTTTAGAAAAAATCATCCATTTCTCGATATTCTGAATGGACGTGGAATCCTGAGAAATTTGGCACTGCAATGAGTAAATTGGCATCAACACATCGCTTCAATCTTCGCAAAGCCTGGATCGCAACAATAATCTTGGCTGCTGGCATGATCATGGCTGCCTGCCAAGAGCAAAGCACCCCTCCCTCTGGCTCCCAAACTAGCTCGACCACGGCGCAATCTCCAGCAGCCGGAGCCTTAAAAATTGGATCTCTGCTCCCTGCCACAGGAGATTTATCTTCCGTAGGTCAACCTATGTTGGCAGCGGTTCCTCTCCTTGTAGACAAGGTGAATCAGTGTGGCGGTGTGAATGGAGCCGCGATCGCCCTGGTGCCTAACACCGATGATCAAACCGACCCTACCGCTGGCGCAGATGGCATGACGAAGCTAGCGGAAGTCGATAAAGTGGCTGGTGTCGTAGGTTCTTTTGCCAGTGGGGTCTCTTCTGCTGCCGCACCGATCGCAGTTCGCAACAAGGTCATGCTAATCTCTCCGGGCAGCACTAGCCCCATATTTACCGAGCGTGCTAAGAAAGGCGACTTTCAAGGATTTTGGGCGCGCACCGCACCACCCGACACCTACCAAGCCCAAGCACTCGCAAAATTAGCGTTTGACAAAGGGGTTAAAAAAGTTGCCACAGTCGTGATCAACAATGATTATGGCGTGGGTTTTGAGAAAGAATTTGTGCTGGCATTCAAAAAACTAGGCGGCACTATTACGAACGAAGCCAAGCCCACCCGTTACGATCCTAAAGCCACCACTTTTGAAACGGAAGTGCAGGCAACCTTTGGCAGCAAACCGGAAGCAGTCGCCGCGATCGCCTACGCTGAAACGGGCGCTCTGCTGCTTAAAACCGCTTACGAGCAAGGTTTAAGCAAAGACGTACAAATTTTGCTGACCGACGGGTCGAAATCAGAACAGTTTCCAGAGCAAGTTGGCAAAACCAGCGATGGTAAATTTATTTTGACTGGAGCTTTGGGCACTGTGCCCGGTGCTGATGGCAAAGCCTTAGAGCAGTTCGTCACGCTGTGGCAAGCAAAATTCAACAAGCCTCCCGTGGAATATGCTGCCCAAGCTTGGGATGCAGCAGCACTACTCGCACTTTCTGCTCAAGCTGCTAAAACAAACACTGGTGAAGGCATTAAAAGTAAGCTGCGTGAGGTTGCTAATGCGCCGGGGGTAGAGGTGTCTGATGTCTGCGAAGGTTTGAAACTGCTGAAGGAAGGCAAGGATATTAACTATCAAGGGGCTAGCGGCAACGTGGATGTAGACGAAAATGGCGATGTCGTTGGCGTATACGATGTGTGGCGGGTGGAAGCCGATGGCACACTCAAAACCATAGGCAAAGTGAAGCCTCAGTAATCGGGTGCGGGTAGACCTTAGGCGATTTCCAAGAAAAAATATTCCCTTATGCTTGGGGCAGGTTTCGTCAAAGTCCTTGCTATCAGCCGATAATTCTTTGCTAAACCTGCCCGTACAGGTATTTTGTTTTCTAGAAATTCTTTATACAGACAGCGATCGCATTGCCTCAGCTACTTGACTGGAGACAAAGGGAAGAATCGCTTCATTACCGCTGTGTTCTTTGCCCTCTGTAAATACCACGAGTAAGTAAGGAGTGCAGTCGGGTAGTTCAATATAAGCGGCATCATGACGAACGCGGCTCATCAATCCTGCCTTGGAATAAATGCCAGCGTTGAGCGGCAATCCAGCCCCTAAAAATCCTGTTACCTGATTCTCTGGGTCTGCCAGCAGATCGTCGGGGTGCAGCGATCGCCGGAGTAAGGTCAACATCGCCTGCGATCGCGCCGCAGATACTGCTACGCCGCCCACAATACTGTGGAGCAATCGGGCTGTGGCGATCGTGGTGAGCAGGTTGCGGTTTTCCATGATCTCGCCATAAAAAGCGCGTTCCCGCCCATAGGGTCCATCGCACCAGGTTTTTTGGCAGACATTGATGGTGTTTAATTCTTCCCAGCCAAAAGATTGAAAGTAGCGATTGATTAAATGGCGCTGCTGCTGCCATGCGTTAAAGGGTCCTGGAGTTAGCTCTGGTCCGCTGGTGGTTCCTGTCAACACGTCTACAATCAAGCCAGTGGCATCATTGCTGGAATCGACAATCATGTCGCGAATGGCGCGATCGAGTTCGGCTGAAGGCTGAGTCATCCCCCGCTCTAGCCATTCGTGGATCGCCACTAGATAAAATAACTTAACCACGCTGGCTGGATAAATTGTCTCCACACCGCGATAGCTGTAGCCACGGGGTGAATATTTCCAAAACTCTTCTGGGGTGAGTGCGCCTCCAGTATTGATTGGGGCAGGCAGGTCATACACCAGCCAGGTCAGCGCAATTTGGTTTTGCGCCAGTGTTGGAAATGCTTCCCAGGTTGTTTCTAGGATGCGATCGCTAATTTCTTCTAAATGTTCATCCTTATGAAAAAACATGCCCATAACTCATCGCATCAACTTCATTTTCTAGGATTGATGCGTTATGGCTAGTGCCTAACACATCCTATTGTTGCTTACCGATTGCAACTTTAAAATCCCATAGCGATCGCGACAGCTTCGATATCTGGCTCAATGCATTGTTTTAAAGGATTATTGCTGTGAGCGATCGCGGCATCGGGATCTTTCAACCCGTTACCGGTCAGTACACAGACCACTGTAGCGCCCGTGGGCACCTGGTCTTTTACCTTCAGCAATCCTGCAACAGAGGCAGCGCTGGCGGGTTCACAGAAAATGCCTTCTTGGGATGCCAGCAGGCGGTAAGCAGCAAGAATTTCCTCATCGGTGACGGCATTGAAAGCGCCTTGGCTAGCATCCCGAACGGCGATCGCTTTTTTCCAATTTGCTGGGTTGCCAATTCGGATTGCAGTTGCCAAGGTTTCTGGATTTTCCACAGGCTGCCCAGAAATCAGCGGTGCGGCTCCGGCAGCTTGGAAGCCCATCATGCGAGGAAGTTGGGTGCAGCGATCGGCTTGATGATATTGACAAAAACCCATCCAGTAGGCAGAGATATTACCCGCGTTGCCTACTGGAATACAGAGCCAATCCGGTGCATCGCCTAACACATCCACAATTTCAAAGGCAGCCGTCTTTTGTCCTTCTAACCGATAGGGATTGACCGAGTTCACCAGCGTCACGGGATACTGTTCAGACATCTCTCGAACAATTTTCAACGCTTGGTCAAAGTTTCCCTTAATCGATAGAACTTCAGCCCCATAAATCAGCGCTTGACTCAGCTTACCCAATGCCACGTATCCGTCAGGGATCACCACAAAAGCTCGGATTCCTGCCCGACGAGCGTAAGCTGCCGCTGCCGCAGACGTGTTACCAGTACTAGCGCAAATCACCGCTTTTGCTCCGGCTTCTTTTGCCTTCGAGATTGCCATGGTCATTCCCCGGTCTTTGAAGCTACCCGTGGGGTTTAAGCCATCATATTTTACCCACACCTGCACTTGCCGACCAATTTCGGCAGCGATCGCGGGGGCAGGAATCAAGGGCGTATTGCCTTCTCGCAAGGTGACTACTGGGGTTTGCTCAGTCACAGGCAAAAAGGGACGATACATTTCAATCAGTCCGCGCCATCCTCCGGGCTGAGTGGCGGTGTGAGATTCGGTAGAAGGGTAGGAACCAACAGAAAAACTCAAAGTCACTGAAGTAATGCGGCGATCGCGGTAAAGGAATGACAAACTAAATATAGTTTGTTTGAATCCTAAGCTTACCTCGATTACATCGTTACTTCAGCCAATCTCAACAATCTTTCAAACCAAATTTCTAGCAAAACTCATGTTGCGTCTGCTATCTTTTTGTAAAGTTTGGGTTAAGATGATTAACACGGTGTTGATGAGTACAAATAACTAGAGTAGTCATGATGTTAATGACTGATAATTCTGTCGATATGAACAATTCGGCGATCGCGGTTTGTGAGCCACCTGTTAGCCATGAACCTGCTGACGCAGAGTATCAGGCTCGGCTTTTAAAAGTGATGAAGAGCCTATACCAAGTGGATCAGCAAGCAAAGTTTCTCCATCTTCAAGCAGAAACTGATTCTCTTTTAGGACAACTACAAGCCTTAAAAGGACAACGGGATTCTTCAATTTAGCTCTAGCTAGCAAACCGTCTGTAGGGGTCGGTATTACGCTGTCCTCTGAGGTTAAAGTGACCCATGAGCAGTGCCCCTATAGAGGTTAGATCTCTTGATTGCCAATTTAATTAGGGAAAGGGCAGGCAAGTTCTATACTTGGGCATAATGTCGATCTGTCCCATTATCGCTATGCGCTCTTTTTGGTCTGACCCTTATCTTTGGATTCACTTGGCTGGCTTAGCTGCCTTACCAATCTGGCTAGAGCTATGTTTTCTAGGGCTGGCAGTGGGAGATCCCATTTTTCCAGTTTGGCTAGAGTTAGCGTTCGTCGCGATCTCAGGCATTGCACCGATTTTATGGATGCAGTGGCAGCGCCCATTTTACATTTTTAGTCTGTTAGCGATCGCGCTCAAGCCCGAAAAATTAACGCTCTCCCAGCGGCAACTGCTGACCCGATTCAAATCACCCCAAAATCGGTTGTTGGCAGTTGCGGTCGCTGTCTCGTTCGCGATCGTGCTGCGGCAACTTTATATTTTCGCGCCTATTGGAGCCGCCGCAGTCCCGTTTTCGCTCGAATCGCGTGGGCTGGGCTTGTTGGTCGCCGCGATCGCGTTTTTAGGGTGCAACTTATTTCTTCAGGTGCCGATCAGTGTTGCCAGCGTCATGCTAACCAGCGACGCTGCGTTTGCCAGCACTGAACCGTATCCACTAGAGCAGATTTCTCAACACTTTACATCCCTAGGATTGCCAGTTAGTCAGCTTTTGCCCGAATTTTTGGAGAATCGGGCGATCGCGTCACCCGTGATCCCCAGTCCTACTAAATCTGAGTCAGCAGTGGAAGCAGTCGATCTTTGGGCGGACGATGTGGTGCCCCCGATTGAAGAGGTTACCCCATCTCCGACTTTAGAATTGGTAGCAGCCGAAAGCGTCGTAGAAGAATCAACCGAGGCAATCAGTGAAGTGAATGGTATCGCACTGGAAGAACTGGTTGTTGAACAGGAAGCACTTGAAATCGAAGCTGAAACAACAGTCGAAGCGATCGAAGCACTTGAAATCGAAGCTGAAACAACAGTCGAAGCGATCGCCGATATCAGTACTGAAGTCGTCGATCTGCCAGAAGTGAATACAGTCACAGAATCAGACAGTGAAGTGGAACAAGCCCCATCTGAAGACTTAAGGGCGATCGCTAGAATAGATCAGCAGTCCGTAGATAAAGTATCCTCAGCCGAAAGCTCTGTAATTGAGATTGAATCTGAGGAACCTGAAACGACTTCAGATTCTCTTGGATAATATTGCCTTTAGATGCGGCGATGCGCTGCTGTCTAGCTACTGCTTTCATTGCGCCCGTGCCGATCTATGACATTTTCCTGTAGCCAAAACCACTTCAATGCAGCAGATAGTCGATTTTGTCGTATCTGTGGTGAGCCGTTGCCCGTGCAAGCCTCTCAAGAACCAAAGGCAAGAGAGCTTTTGGGGTGGCGTTATCAAGTATTAAGCGAACTGGGACAGGGTGGTTTTGGGCGGACTTATCTCGCGCAAGATTCCAATCGGTTTAACGAGCCGTGCGTCTTAAAAGAGTTTGCGCCCCAAGTAGAAGGTGAAGCCGCCCTCCAAAAGGCAGAAGAACTGTTTGCGCGGGAAGCTGGAACGCTGTATCAACTTCAACATCCTCAAATTCCTCGGTTTCGAGAATTGTTTCGGGCTGAGTGGCAGGGACGCGATCGCCTATTTCTGGTGCAAGATTATGTGGAAGGGCAAACCTACCAAGAGATTTTGCAAACTCGCCAACCGCAAGGACAGAGCTTTTCAGAAGCAGAAATCACGGAGCTTTTACTTCAGCTTCTGCCCGTGCTGGATTATATTCACACGTTTGGAGTGATTCACCGCGATATTTCTCCTGACAACTTAATTTTGCGCCAAAGCGATCGCCTACCTGTTTTGATTGATTACGGCGGCGTGAAACAGGTTGCCGCAAGAGTGGCATCGATTAGCCAGCGCGTGGCGGTTCCGGTGGTGCAGCCTGGATCGATTACTCGCTTAGGCAAAGTTGGCTATGCTCCGGCAGAACAGCTAGACCATGGCGAAGTGCATCCTCACAGCGACTTGTATGCATTGGCGGTTACCAGTTTAGTATTGCTAACCGGGCAAGAACCCCAAGCATTGTTTACAGCCAAAGGCGATCGCACTCGTTGGCAGCGATCGCTTAAGCTTAGCCCCAGTTTCACCAACGTGCTGACCAAAATGCTTGACCCTTATCCCGGTCGGCGCTATCAATCCGCCCCGGAAGTGATGCAGGCATTGGGAAAGGAGATCGAATTTCAACCGAGCGGTCAGCCTCATAAATCTATCCCCGCCTTCACCCCCGATCCGGCAACGCGGGTTGTGTCTCCTGCCCGTGCCCAAACCAGTCCAGTGTTACCCGCCGCCCAGCCCAATACGCCAAAATCCGCTGCCAAGCCTACTGTTAGAAAGCAATCTGGTGTGGGGCGATCGCTTGCTGGATTGGCACTATTGATCGCCATGGTGGGAGTCGGCTGGTGGGCTGGAGTGAAATGGCTTGCCCCCGCATTGCGATCGAAACTACCAGAGATTATCCGTTCTACTGGAAATCAAGTAAAGCCACCCGTCAAAGCAATCGCCCAAACTCAATCACCCGATTTTTCCAAATCAGAGCAGTCCCGCAAACAGCAGATCCAAAAGGAACGGGAACAGTTGGGCATTGATAGTCCCTTTTTGGTCAACTTGGTCAATCAAGCGTTTTATACTCAATATCCCGAATTGAAGGGTCAAAAGCTGGGGATGGGTGCCGCAGATGCCCAGTTGAGAACGCAATGGGATCAGTTAGCACTGCAATATTTAGAGCAGCTGCAAGGGTTGAGTTCAGAGGCGCGATCGCGGTTAGGGCAATACACCGACGGAGACGTGCGCGATCGCCAAGCCGCCGCCGCACAGCTAAACCTCAGTAGTCGTGCTTTAAATGATTTAACCGATGCTCAGTTTTTTCATTGGTTTCCCACGGTGTCGCGCCAAGGAAACCTCTTAAGTCAACCGATGGGTCAAGTGTGGCAAGCGATCGCGGTGGATAAATTGCAGGCGCTGCGATCGGGGGATGCATTGGAGCGAATCGAGTTTCCCGCCGACCAATTTAGCCATCAAGTCAACGGCACATTAAAGCCAGGGCAAAGCAAAGCCTACCTCGCCAATTTTACCCAAAACCAAGCGCTGCAATTAAAGCTTCAGGCAGCAGGGTCTACCCGGCTTTCGGTGTATCCGCCCAGCAGCAAAACCGATGCTCTATTAGAAGATTCTGCCAATACAAATTGGTCAGGTAAATTGCCAGACACCGGACTTTATGAAATCACGATCGCCTCAGACAGCCAAAATTCAGTGAGCTACACGCTCGATCTAGCCGCCGCCGAGGATATGACTGTAAACCCAAGTGCAGTTCCAGAAAATTGAGCCACCTCCCGCAGAATTCTTGTAAAAGTCTGCGCTAATCAAAACTCAAAACTCAAAACTCAAAACTCAAAACTCAAAACTCAAAACTCAAAACTCAAAACTCAAAACTCAAAACGGTATTAACCGATTCATCCATTGCCATAATGCGTCAAAAATCTGCTAGAGTGTACTGACACTTTAGTACATATGTCCTATACTTTTGCTATTCATGGATTGATGACCATGACCTATTGGCTGATTTATGCACGATCCCTTGCCCCCTGGAAGCCTTCTGTTTAACCGCTACTGCATTGCAGGCTTAGCGGGACAAGGACATTTTGGCTTAACTTATCTCGCGCAAGATCAAAAGCGCTTTGAGGAACGGTGCATTGTCAAAGAGTTTGTACCCCCTGATCAAAACCCTGATTTGCTAGAAATGCGGCGGCAGTCTTTTCATCAATCAGCCGCGATTCTCTATGAATTACAGCATCCTCAAATTCCTCGCTTCAACATTCTATTTGCTCAAGGAAATCGGCTCTACTTGGTGCGAGATTATATTGTCGGCAAAAGCTATGGGGCACTGTTGACCGAGCGCCAAGCAGAAGGGCAAAGCTTTTCTCAAGCAGAAGTGATGCAGTTGATGCTGCGATCGCTGCCCGTTTTCACCTATCTCCATCGTTCCGGGCTGATTCATCAAAATATTTCGCCCCACAGCCTGATCTTGCGGCATCACGATCAACTGCCTGTTTTGATGGATTTTGGGCTGGTTAAGCAACTCGTGATCCAGTTACACCTGCATCCCTTGCCGTCTGATGGGGTGATCGGCGACGGCTATGAAGCACCAGAATTCCATAACGGCGGCAAACCTTCTCCCAGTGCGGATTTGTATTCTTTAGCGGCAACCGCGATCGCCCTGCTGACAGGCAAAGAACCGCAGGAGCTATACAACCGCCGCACCCGAACTTTAGATTGGGATGCTGAGGTTGATTTGCAGCCCGATTTTGCGCGCATCTTGAAGCAAATGCTTCATGCCAATCCACAAAAGCGCTTTGGGTCAGCCGTTCAAGTGGCTAGGGCATTAGAGCCGATCGCCACCGCCATTATTCATTCTAGTCAATCATTCCCGGCGGCAACCGTGGCACCTATGCCTCAGCGATCGCTCCAATCTCCGCTGCAAGGCTGGGGAATGCCCACTGCTCCCCAATTTCCTGCCTCGGCTCCAGCTAGCGATTTGCCGTTTGCTCGTTCAGCATCACCGCCCTCTTTTCGCGCTGCTGAGTCGCCTCAGTCTTTGAAGTCGCCCAATCCCTATCGCAAAAAGTCGAAAGGAAAGCAATTGACCGAAGACTTGCGAGCTTCTGCTTTACTGGTGGGTGGTGTGGCAGTGTTGGCGATCGCGGTTTCTCTTCGCACCCTTAATTGGGTACAAACCCAGCCATTGCCTCCAAAAACTCCCGCCACAAATGCTAGCAGCGCTGTTCCAAAAGGGTCTACCCATTCGACTCAGCCCACTCGCGACTCTAGTTCTCCTGAAAAAGCCAGCTTGGATTCACTTAAAGACCGCCAAAAGCAGTTGGGGGTAGATTTTCAGTTTGTCATAGGTTTGACCGATGAGGTTTTCTATACTAAGCATCCCGACTTGAAGGGAAAACAAATCAGTGAAGACTCTAGCCAACTGGATCTCCAAAATGAATGGGCAAGCATGGGAACAGATCTCCTCAGCAAGCTAGAATCGCTTAGCCCAGAAGTGCGCGGTAAGCTTGGCACCTATCAGCGATCGGACTATGACAAGTGGCTGGCTCCAGGAAACGGGGCTAGCCTGAATGCGCGGGAGTTGAATGTGCTGGTGAATAAGCGGTTTGGTGATCTGTTTCCTGATCAGAAAGGTAAAACTTTGAGTCCCAAAACCTTTGGGCAAGTATGGTATGCGATCGCTCAAGAAGAACTGAGAAACCTCAAGCCTTAAATTAAAGGGAAAAGATCGGCGTTGCTGAATGCAAGTATGATTTTTGACTGTAGGGGTAAGTCTTGTGCCTACCCTGCCGAAGATAGAGGGCAGCCACAAGGGATTGCCCCTATCAATTTCATCCCCAGATTCAGCAATGCCGAAAAATCCTACTATCCCAGTTTGACCCGTTGACCCAGTGCATTCAACGATTTTTTGGCAGGGCGACGAGAGGATGCACGAATACGCGGCGGGTTTCCTAAATATTCTATATTGCTGGCTTCACCCAGTGGAGGGCGATCCTTCATGGAAATTGATTTTACAGAATCGCTGAGGTGAATCTCAATTAGCGTCAAGCCAATGGCAACCAGTAGGGCAGCAATGCCAAATACAAAAACTCCAAGGGCGACTGAGATCAGCCAGTTCCAGTCTAAAATGCCCCGCAGAGCCAAAGCGAAACAGCTTAAGCCGGAAAACAGTAGGGCGTAATACGCAGTTAAAACACTATAGCGACTGATGCTATAGCGCTGTTGCAATCGGCGCAATTGCCGTCTCCTAATGGGATGATTGCGGATTATATCAAGAGTAGTGTTTAGCCGATCCTCTGGCTGAATATCTTCCAAGCGATCGCCGATCGCAGCATGACGCTCTGTTAAACCACACAACACCACAGCGCAAGCAACACTCATCAATACGGAATTGAGAATTAACTGGATCAATTGAGTGGTTTGCTCGACGCTCATGGCGTTTCCTAGTAGGTCAGGTGACAAAACAAGTTGGATGGTCGTTATCCTACGCGATCGCGCTCAGAAAACAAAGATCTTTAAAGGAATAGAACACTTAAAAATACAATACCCCAATATAGTACTAACGCTCTATTCTATCCTCTATTCTCCGCTGATCTGCAAGTGCGCCTCAATTCACGCTTAAATAGGGGATGCTCTTTCCTATTGTATTTGTGTGACCGATTCTAAAAAGCCCACTCGCTCTCTCGCAGGCATTGCCGGAATTGTGGCGATCGCCACGATCATTAGTAAGGTGGTGGGTTTGTTGCGTCAGCAGGCGATCGCCGCTGCCTTTGGTGCGGGAGTGGTGGCAGGTGCCTATAATTTTGCCTATATTATCCCTGGTTTTCTGCTGATTTTGCTGGGCGGCATTAATGGTCCATTCCATAGCGCGATCGTCAGCGCCGTTTCCAAACGTAAGCGGGAAGAAATTGCGCCCATCGTCGAGTCAATTACGACCCTCGTGGTTGGGTTGCTGCTGCTTGTCACGATAGGATTAGTGATTTTTGCCGATCCGTTGATGCATCTCGTCGCGCCAGGATTGTTTGCCACCGCCGAACAAGCTGCTGCAAGAGGGGTCACGCCTGCTGGCTATCAAAATTTAGTCCTAACCCGCGAACTTGCCATCCAGCAGTTCAAAATTATGGCTCCAATGGCGATGCTAGCAGGGCTGATTGGTATTGGCTTTGGCACCCTCAACGCCGCTGATATCTACTGGCTTCCTTCTATTAGCCCCTTGCTGTCGAGCGTGACGGTGCTGATTGGGCTGGGTGGGCTTGCCTGGATGCTAGGAGCGCAGATCACCTCACCTGAGTATGCGGTAATAGGCGCAGCCGTTCTCGCTTGGTCAACTGTGGCGGGGGCATTGTTGCAGTGGTTGGTGCAACTTCCGGTGCAGTGGAAAGAGGGGCTGGGCGGATTTCGCCCCCGGTTTGATTTTCGCCGCCCCGAAGTGCAGGATGTCCTCAAGATTATGGGTCCTGCTACCTTCTCTTCTGGAATGCTGCAAATTAACGTGTGGACGAGTATGTTCTTTGCGTCTTTTCTGCCGAATGCAGAAGCGGCGGTTTCGGCGATGGGCTATGCGGGTTTGCTGGCAATGACTCCCCTGGGGATTTTATCCAACATGATTTTAGTGCCACTAATGCCCGTGTTTTCCCGGCTATCAGATCCCGAAAACTGGGCTGAACTAAAGCAATGGATTCGTCAAGGGTTGATGATGACCGCGATCGCCATGTTGCCGCTGAGCGCGTTGATGGTGGTGTTAGCATTGCCAATCGTGCGAATTGTCTACGAACGGTATGCCTTTGATTTGGAAGCCTCTTACTTGACTGCTTCGATTCTGATTGCTTACTCAGTCGGCATGTTCTTTTATTTGGGACGAGATGTATTGGTACGAGTTTTCTATGGATTAGGCGATGGCGATACGCCCTTTCGCATCAGCGTTGTCAATATTTTTCTCAACGCACTTTTATGCTTCTTGCTGATTAATCTGTTTGGTGCCCCCGGTTTAGTTTTGGCAACTGTGGGAGTCAACATTGTCTCTATGGGTGCGATGCTGTGGATTCTGAATCGACGATTGCATGGGTTGCCCCTGAGAGAATGGATGACCCCGATCGCCGGACTCATAGCAGCTAGCGCGATCGCGGGTCTTACCGCTTGGGGCACTCTCCAAGGGTTAGAGTCGCTTTGGGGCACCTCTGGGCTATTGATTCTGCTTGCCCAACTCTGCATCGCCGGAGCAGCCGGACTGATCGTCTACATTGGACTTGCCCTGCAACTGCGCTTACCGGAAGTGAATCAGTTTGGCGATCGCATCCGCCAAAAGTTGGGTCGAGGTAGAAGTCAATAATCCCTCGTTTACATCTTCCGCTGAAATTCTTCTAGCAAATCCATCAAATTAACTTGGCACTGCATGGGCAGCAAATCAGCCAAGGGAACTTCTCGCTTGCCGCCGCCGAGCTTGACTGGAATTCCTTGCAGCAGTTTTAGCACCTTGTCTTCTGAAAGCTCATTGTTTGCTAACAGTGGATAAAGCTGCTCTGCTAGAACGGTATGCAGATGGGCGTTGGAAAGATAAAGATGCCACTTCGCCACATCAATATAAACATTTTCCCCAATCTCAGCGGCAAGAGCATCGATCGCTTGACTAGCCATAGCGCACTCCTTAAAAAAGAACAGTAAATACGGTCATGAACTACGACCAAAGCCCGTTCCCGATTTTGTGGGTGGGGTTGGGTCGGGATATTGGGCGATCGCAAAAATAAACACGCCATGCGCTAACAATGCCAACGCCCAGACAGCCGTAATCCAGGGAGTCCCCGGCACCCCACCCGGTAGCGCCAGTTCAGATGTTTTTTCACCAAAAATTCGGAAAAACCATAGCCCTGAATTAATTGCGCCAAATGCTGCCACATGAGTAGCAAAATTCATCCGATCGTCTAAACGGCGAAATTCCGGATCTTTGCGATCGGGCTTACGAGACCAACGAGGAGGCATAACGTTGAGTGATAAAAATTAATTCCATGCTTCTTCTAAAGTACCGAATAACGAGCAGAAATAATGACAATCATTAGGTAGAAGTTTTGGATACGGAGGCAAATAATTGAATTCGCGACAATCCAAATAGCTTTATGAGTGTTTAGCATCGATATTGACCTGGGATGCTAAGAGATCTTTAAATGACCTCTATAGATACCCCGACCGAGTAATAAGTGAGGTTAGAATGCAAGCAGGTCGCTTTAATTCACCCTCACACCACCCTATTTCTTGTGTCCATCTTACGATTTTTTCGGAAATCCGCGTTGGGGCATCGTTCTTCTCACTTAATCATTGTGGTTTTCCCCGATGAAGGAATGGTGTTTCAAGCCTATCGGCTGCTGCATTGTCACGGCATCTCACCAGAACATTTAGCCATTGTCGGTCAAGGGTATAGCAGCCCTGATCGGGTTGGGTTAATCAATCCTTTCAAAATTGTGATTCGTAAGGTTGTGATGACCGCGATCGCAGCCGCAGGCGTAGGTGTACTAATTGGCTTAGCGATCGCCCTGTTTAAGGATTTGCATCATGATCTGCCCTTAATTTTGCCAGCATTTGGGCTGCTCAGCGGTGTTTGCGGGGGCATAATTGGCGCGATCTTTGGCATGGTGGGGGAAGGATCAACCGCCAGCGTCTATCGTCATCACCTTCGGCAGGGGCGATACTTGCTGATGATGGAAGGTTCCGAAAAACTCGTTCGCTGGGGACAGGAAGTGTTGAGCTATTATTCCGCCCTCAGCCCCCATTAAACTTGCTGATGTTAAGCGATCCCTAATTTCTGGCGAATCACGACCTCTTGATCTCGAAAACCCACCAATACTGCTGCGCCATCCTTCACAAAGAGCGGACGTTTGAGCAGCATTGCATCTTTGGCAAAGGCAGCGACCCATTGATCTTCTGTCCAGCTATCTTTTTCAGCACCCAGCGATCGATAGGATTGCCCCGACGTATTCCGCATCGGTTTAACTCCCAACGCTTCAACCCATGCTTGAATCGTTTCTTGATTAGGCGGCTGTTCTTTGGTGTCAATAAATTCGTATTCCACACCCTGATTCTTCAGCCAGGTAAAGGCTTTTTTGCAAGTGCCACAGTTGGGAATTCCATAAACTTGAATAGACATAGTTTCTAATCTCTTGTATTGATATAGGCTCCATCTGTTAACCAGGGGATGCAGTCACTCACGTTCAAATCACTGGAGATCGCAACATCATTGGCAAACCCTCTGGCGATTAATTCTTTGCCGGAACTGCACTGTCTTATTTTAGTTTTGATGGTGTCCTTGACGTGGTGAAACAGCGCGATCGCCGCTTCTGCCTCTGGGGAACAGGAACCGCTTAACTGACTGAGAATAGCACCTGCACCGACCCAATCTTCCCACGCCGGACGCAGACTGCCATCGTGCCATCGTTCACCCGCAGGAATCACGGCAATCTTGCAGCCAACCCGTTGAGCCGATCGAGCGATCGCCCCATAGTTTCGCAAACAGCCTGCCAAGGTTGGCGTTTTTTGGGTGCCCAATGACAGCATGGAGCCGTTGGGTGAGGGCAAAACCAGCCGAGTTCCAGCCACAATTTGCAGGAGTGAAGTAGGAGAGAGAGAATATTTGGAAGCGCGGTCACGTTCTGCTAATTCAGCATTGATCGACTTGGCGTAGGTAGCCGCCGATTGATCACACCAGCGATAGGGAAACACCGTTGCGCCCCTGTAAGTGGCAATTTCCACCGAGGTAGAAAACGAAAGCACGTCCACAATTACGACCACATCGCTAATTGCAGACAGTTGGGCAACACCCGGTTCACCCCACTCGCAGCGCAAATCAAACTCAGCTTGATCAAACATCATTTGGTGTTCCACTGCTGTTTCATTCGTTCGATGCGATCGAGCAAGCTTTCGTTGGACATACGAGAATTGAGCCGTTCGACTAGCAGCGGAAAGGCGAATGGGGACGGGCGTTTGGTGTTGTGCCACGCGATCGCCAGATGAGACAGGCGATCGAGGGTTTTGGCTAATCGATGCACGTCTAACTGATCTGCCAGCACTTCATTTTCGGCTTGTTTGAGCAACAAATTATCTGGCTCATATTTGGTAAACACCTCATAGAGCAGCGATGAACTGACTTGCAGTTGGCTAGAGGTTTTTTTGGAAGAAGGATAGCCCTTAAACACCAAGCCTGCCACTTGAGCAATGCCGCGAAACTTGCGCCCGGTTAATTCTGAAAGATTCAGCCCCGCTTTAATGTCTTTATACAGTGACTCTTGACTAAAGAATTCGTGAGAAAACAATTTCTGAAACGGGTAATCTTTAGGAGCCAAAATTTCAAAGCCATAGTCATTTACAGAAATGGTAAAGGTTGCTGGGTGTTGATGGGCAAAGCGATAGCCCCACAAAAAGCCCAGTCCTTCATGAACAAACCGCCCTTCAAACGGAAACACATAGAGGTGCTGTCCTTCGCGAGTTTTGCAGCATTCAATCAGTAGCTCATTTGAGGACGGCAGATGAGAAATATGCTCTTGAGCAGAAAGGATTGGTTGCAGGCAAGTTAGCTCAGCATTTACGGTAGGATTTGTGCGGCTTTGCTCAATTTCTTGCCGTAAATGATGGCTGAGGGAATCAGAAATTGCCAAATTTCCGCCTGCCCAAGTTGGCGTAATGGTTGACTTTTTCTTTGCCGATTTCACATAAACAATCATGTCTTTGATTTGAAAGAATTCCAGTTGCTTCCCTGCAAAGAAAAAGACATCACCAGGTTGCAGTTTGGAAACGAAGCTTTCCTCAACGGTGCCGATTTTGCTTTGGTTTAAGTATCGAACTGCGATCGCCTGATTTGACGTAATCGTACCAATGCCCATCCGGTGCATCCGCGCAATCTGAGCATTGGCAACCTTGTAAACGCCATCTGTTTGAATCACCTTTTTGTAGCGGGGATAGGCGCTTAACGATTTGCCGCCCTGCTCGATAAATTCCAGCATCCAATCAAATTCTGTTTGAGTCAGTGTGGCGTAGGAAGCGGTTTTTTTGACCGTGTTAAAAATCTCGTTTGGCTTGAACCCTTCTCCGCAAGCGAGAGTCACGAGATGCTGGATCAGCACATCGTAAGGCTTGCTCAGCGGACGGCGAGACTCGATAGCCCCAGCCGCTAATCCATTCCGAAACGCAGAAATCTCCAGCAGTTCTAGGGCATTGGTGGGCAAAAAGAAAATCTCGGAGGTGCCTTGCGGGACATGCTGCGATCGCCCCGCCCGCTGCAACAATCGCGCCAGATTTTTGGCACTGCCAATCTGCACCACGCGCTCCACAGGCTGAAAATCTACGCCTAAATCAAGAGAAGAGGTACAGACGACCCATTTAATGATTCCGGCTTTGACCCCAGCCTCGATCGACTCCCGCTCTTTGATTGCAATGGAACCGTGATGCAGCGCAATCTGATCGGCGTGATTCGGCATGGCAAACAAAACCGCCTGATACCAACGCTCAGCCTGCGATCGCGTGTTGGTAAAAATCAGCGTCGATCGCCCAATATCCAGCGCCTCCACCAATTCCTCAAATAGGTGCAAACCTAAATGTCCTGCCCAGGGAAAGGTATCGATCGAGTCTGGCAAGATGCTTTTGATCACGGTTGGGCGCTGAAGATTGGTGCGGATAATCATAGGCTCAACATCTACGCCCACCGCCACCTGTGCCGCTTCTTCCACGTTGCCTAGCGTTGCTGAAATTGCCCAGGTTTGTAAATCGGGGCGCACACTACGTAAGAAAGAAAGACATAGCTCGGTCTGGGTGCCGCGCTTAGAACTGAGCAACTCATGCCACTCATCTAAAATGATGCCGCGCAGAGATTTGAAAAACTCTTTTGCCCCAGCATAGGACAGCATCAGCGCCAAAGATTCGGGCGTGGTAATCAAGATTTCGGGCAAGTTCTTGAGTTGGCGAGTCTTTTTGGCAGAACTGGTATCGCCCGTGCGAGATTCTACCCGCAGGTTCCAGCCCATCTCGGCGATCGGGCGCTGAATGGACTGTTCAATGTCGCGAGACAATGCTCGTAGCGGGGTGAGGTAAAGTAATCGCAGCCCTGGTTCTGGGTTTGCTAGTCTGTCGGCGAGCGCGCCCATCACTGCCGCGTAGGTTTTGCCAGACCCAGTAGGTACTTGAATCAAGCCGCTACGCCCTGCCAAATATGCCTGCCAGGTTTCTTGCTGAAACGCTAAAGGTTCCCAGCCTTGTTTTGCAAACCAGCTACAGATAGGCTGTAGGTGTTCATCAGCGGTTTGTGCTTTTCTTGAAGCCATAGGGTGTTTTACAACTCTTTGAATGCAAAAACCGGATAGCTTAACACTACCCGGCACTTTGGCGAGTATTCAGTTTGAATCACACGCTCAAATCACTAAGCTACACGCCGACTGCTGTCTTTGCCTTGGCGATTAGCTCACCTTTGGCATACTTAACCGCGTAGATTTCAACACCCACCTGTTTGATCTTGCTAGCGTTACCGGCTGCCCAAAACTCACGGTAGCGATCGGCACATACTTTTTGCATGTACTGAATCGATGGCTTCAGGAAATGACGGGGATCAAATTCCTTGGGATTTGCAAACAGTGCTTCCCGTACAGCCGCCGTGATCGCCAAGCGGTTATCGGTATCAATGTTCACTTTACGCACACCGCTTTTAATGCCCTTTTGGATTTCTTCCACAGGTACACCATAGGTTTCAGGAATTGCGCCACCGTTTTGGTTAATCAGCGCCAGCAAATCTTCAGGAACGGAAGAAGAGCCGTGCATGACCAAGTGAGTGTTTGGCAAACGACTATGAATTTCTTCAATCCGGCTGATTGCCAAAATTTCGCCCGTTGGTTTGCGAGTAAATTTGTATGCGCCGTGGCTGGTGCCGATCGCGACTGCCAAAGCATCCACTTGGCTCCGAGTCACAAACTCAACCGCTTCATCAGGATCGGTCAAAAGTTGGTCATGAGACAGCACACCTTCCGCGCCATGTCCATCTTCCGCTTCGCCCATGCCCGTTTCCAAAGAACCTAGGCAGCCTAGTTCACCTTCCACAGAAGCGCCGATCGCATGAGCCACCTTAACGACTTCAGCCGTAGTGTTGACGTTGTACTCAAAGCTAGCGGGTGTTTTGGCATCCGCTTCCAGGGAGCCATCCATCATGACGCTAGTAAAGCCATTTTTGATGGCTGTGTAGCAAGTGGCAGGCTCATTCCCATGATCTTGGTGCATCACGATGGGAATGTGGGGGTAAGTTTCCACCGCAGCCAAAATCAGGTGACGGAGGAAGTTTTCGCCAGCGTACTTACGAGCGCCGCGAGAGGCTTGTAGAATTACAGGGCTATCGGTTTCGGCAGCAGCCTGCATAATTGCCTGGATCTGCTCCATGTTGTTCACGTTAAAGGCAGGAATGCCGTAGCCATTTTCAGCCGCATGATCCAGCAATAGCCGCATTGGTACGAGCGCCATAGAAAGTCCTCCTGGGTGGTTGGGGTCAGCTTCTTAGAAAAGCTCAAACGTTACGATAATCTTAAGACACTTTTCACCGCATCGAAAGACTCATCTCTCATATCTGACACTCTAATTAAGCAAAAATAACTATTAAATTTACTTATCTGCCAATTTCCTATAATTTAATTCCGGAAATGTTGCTAGACCAGGAAACAATTCTCAGAAAATATTGAGTCATTCCATATGGGTCGATAGAGCGTTCTATAAAGCCAAATAAAAAAAGCCAAATAAAAACGGGGATGATGTGCCGTCATCCCCGTTCGTCTACTTACTGAGAGTTTCGAGATTACATTACTGGAGTGTACTGCTCTTTCTCAGGTATATCTGTATACTCAGCAACGATTTGACGGAACTCGTCGCCATCAATGGTTTCTTTTTCGATTAGCAAATCCACCAAGCGATCGACGACGATGCGATTTTCTCGCACAATCCGTCGCGCATCGTTGTAGCAATGTTCAACAATGGAACGCACTTGAGCATCAATCCGCGACGAAATTTCTTCAGAATATTCCGATCGCGTCATCAAATCTCGTCCCAAAAACACCTCACCAGACTGGCTTTCTAGGGAAAGCGGACCCAAATCAGACATGCCGAAGCGGGTAACCATCTGACGCGCCATAGACGTGACCTGCTGTAAGTCGTTGCCTGCGCCTGTGGTAATTTCTGAATCGCCAAACACCACTTCCTCGGCGGCACGACCACCCAAAGCACCCGTGATCCGCGCCAAGATCTGCGCTCTGGAAATCAAGCTTTGCTCATCGCTGGGCGAGAACCAGGTTAAACCCCGCGCTTGACCCCGGGGAACCAAGGTGACTTTTTGAACCGGATCGTGTCCTTTTACCAAAGTGCCAATGATGGCATGACCAATTTCGTGATAACCAATCAGTCGTTTGCTCTTGCCATCGGTCAAAGGCACGCCTTCCATTCCGGCAATGACGCGATCGACGGCATCATCAATTTCCAACATCGTGACGGCATCCTTGCGGCGACGAGCAGTAAGGATAGCGGCTTCATTCAACAGGTTTGCCAAGTCAGCCCCAGAGAACCCCGGAGTGCGACGGGCGATCGCATCCAACGAAACCTCATCTGCGATTTTCTTGTCACGAGCGTGAACTTCTAGCACCTCTAACCGCCCCTTAATATCGGGCACATCCACCTGGATTTGGCGGTCAAATCGACCTGGTCGCAGCAGTGCAGAATCCAATACATCCGGACGGTTGGTTGCTGCGATGATGATCACCCCAGTGTTGCCTTCAAACCCATCCATTTCGGTGAGTAATTGGTTGAGGGTTTGCTCCCGTTCATCGTTGCCGCCGCCAATGCCTGCACCCCGTTGCCGACCGACCGCATCAATTTCATCAATGAACACAATGCAAGGAGCGTTTTCTTTCGCTTTCTTAAACAAGTCGCGAACGCGAGAAGCACCCACGCCCACAAACATTTCCACAAATTCCGAGCCAGAGATGCTGAAGAACGGAACTCCCGCTTCCCCTGCGATCGCTTTTGCAAGTAATGTTTTACCAGTTCCAGGAGGACCGATCAGTAAAACACCCTTCGGAATTTTTGCGCCAACTGCGGTGAAACGCTCTGGTTTTTTGAGGAAGGTAACCACCTCTTGCAATTCTTCTTTCGCTTCTTCAATGCCCGCTACATCATCAAACATGACCCCAGTTTTAGCGTCCATTTGAAAACGAGCCTTCGACTTCCCAAAGCTCATTGCCTGACCTGGACCACCGGGCACATTTCCGGAGCGACGAAACAGAAAAAACAAACCCCCGATCAGCAGTACTGGGAAAATTAGGTTACCCAACAAGCTCCAAATGGCAGTGCCATCGTTGCGAGTCGGATGAACATCTAAGTTGATGTTTTCTTTTCTTAAGCGAGAAACTAATTCCGGCGAGTTTCCAGGTAAATCAACCCGTAACCGTTGTATCCGGTTGTCTAGTTCTGAATCTACTGCTTCTATAATCGCCGTGCGACCCTCATCATACAAATCAACACTGACCACCCGTGACGCATCCAAATATTCCAGGAAACGCCCATAGGTCATCCGGGTACTTGCCGTATTCTTGTTATTCATGCTTGCCGGGGGAGTTGCAAACGAACTCTGCCACAAGAAAAAACCAACTATCAAAGCTGGTAATGTCCACAGTAGAGCCGTTCTCCAAGAAAATTTCATAAATCGCGCCCTTTAACTACAGCCGTAACCAACCGCTACCCATAACAGCATATCTATCCACCAACATGAGAGCCGCACCCACTGCCTTAAACTCACTCTACCTATTGTCGGCAATGTCTATTACTAGGATCGCTTAATCAATAAACAACAGACTACTCTGTTACCGTTGAACTCGAATTGTTAACTAAATTTAACTTATTTTTCATTAAAGGATCAACTGCTTCTCTCATCGTGAGGGCTATATTTTGCCTCATTTTTGCTGCTCACGTTGCGTTGTAGACGGCTTGTCGCTTGGGAATTTCAATGGCAAACTCGGTTCCCGTTTCTAAGGAAGAATGGCAGGATAGCTGTCCGCCGTGCTTATCGGTGATGATGTCGTAACTGATGGAAAGCCCTAAACCAGTGCCTTTGCCAACGGGTTTTGTGGTGAAAAATGGTTCAAATAGTCGCTGTTGGATTCTTTCAGGAATGACAGGTCCATTGTTCGCAATGCGAATGCTGATGAGTTCGGCTGAGTGAGTCTCGGTGGTGATGTGAATGGTTGGAACAAAGTCTGAATCTTGGTTGGGTGCTTGATAATTTTTTGCGATCGCGTCATCCAACGCATCAATGCCGTTGCTCAAAATATTCATAAATACCTGGTTTAACTGTCCGGCATAGCAGTCTACTAGGGGAAGGGCGCTATAGTCTTTGATCACCTGAATACCGGGATGATCGCCCCGCGCTTTGATCCGATTTTGCAAAATCATTAAGGTGCTATCGATGCCGTCGTGAATATCAACGGTTTTCATGTCGGCTTCATCCATGCGGGAGAAGTTTCGCAATGACACCACAATCTGACGGATGCGATCGGCTCCCACTTTCATCGAATGCAGCAGCTTGGGTAAATCTTCCCTCAAAAAATCTAAATCAATATCATCGGTTAAGTCATGAATAGGCGCACTAGGGTTGGGATACTCTTGCTGGTAAAGCTGAAGCAAATTGAGCAAATCTTGGGAATATTCATTGGCATGACTCAAATTGCCATAAATGAAATTCACAGGGTTATTAATTTCGTGGGCAACCCCTGCCACCAGTTGACCTAAACTAGACATCTTCTCGCTTTGCACCAGTTTTGCCTGAGTCGATCGCAGAGTTTGTAACGTCTGTTCCAATTCTTGTTTTTGCTGGCGCAATTGAGCTTCCGCCTGTTCTCGCTCCGTCACTTCCATAACCAAAGATGCCATGCCAATCACGTCGCCAGAGGAATCAACCAAGGGCGTGTTGTGCCATTCGCAGATAATAGTTTGCCCCTCTTTGGTGAGATTGCTATTGGTGTTGTAAATTGTGTGCTTTTGGGTCACTAAGGTTTGGAGCGTCTGGTGAACTCGTTCTTGGAGAGACTCTGGCACGATAAAGCTACATGTTGTATGTCCAATAATTTCTGCCGCCTCATAGCCAAAAATTTTGGTGGCAGCCGGATTCCAGGCAGTGACTTGAAACGCGAGATTGCGTTCAATCACCCCAATTGGGCTTTGTTGAACGAGCAGCGATAATTTTTGCTGGGATTCTCGCATCTGGGTTTCTGCTTGTTTGCGCTCAGTGATGTCTCGCAAAATGACAACATACTCTCGGAAATCGTGAATCAGATGGGCAGAAATGGATACCTCTAGGATTTTGAGACTGTCGCCTTTTTGAAAGGGTTGTTCACTACGTTTTTGCCACTCTGGGGGATGTTCGGGTAGTTCTGAAAGGTAATGGTTGAGGCGTTGCCCTTTGAGGGATTTTTCTTTGCCAAATACGGTTCTAACAGCGGGGTTGGTGCGCTGAATGATACCCGATTCATCTACGACGACGATCGCATCTTGCACCACGTTAAACAAATGTTCTGCTGCTTCTCGTGCTTCTACAACAGCGGCAACTTGGGGCAAACTTGTCCAACAGGCGATCGCTACTCCCACAAAGGCGATCGCCAGCAGCAGCACCACAAATAAGTTGGCATGATTGTTGAGGGCAAATCCATCTAGCAGGGCGCGGGTTCCCCAGCCAATCACCGTGGCTCCACACACTAGAAAAATCAACACGCAGACTTGCACCAACATCAAGTCAGAAATTTTGACTGGAGGCGCTTGATAGCGGTGCAGCCACCAGCCAGCTTGAAAGACCATGACTCGGCTATGGGCGATCGCGGCATTGGCAAACAGCACAGCGATCGGCAACATTAATCCGATTAGCCAGTCCTGCCAACTCCACGCCAACCCCCCCACTACAAGCACCACAAGTTCTACGAGACAAAATCCTAGCGACCAACGCGACCACAACGCTTCCGGGCGATGACGACGAACCCACATGCCCCAATGAATGCCAATCATAGAAGCCAGGTAGCTAGTGCCCGTAATCATCACCACCCGCGTCACATCGCCCCAAGCCAAACAAAGTAGACTTAACAAACCCGTCACCGCAAGGCTCGGTCCCAATACTCCCCGCCGCGACACCACGCCAAAAACTGGTGCCAAGTAGCCATCCAACGCCAGTTGATACAGCACTCTAGGAGCATTGGATACGGCAGTAGCAGAACTCAACAGACAGCCGGAGGCAATTAAAAAGGTGATCAACACCGGAGCCAAGCCGCCCCAAAAAGGCGTTGCAGCAATCACCATTTCCGTAAAAGCATTGGTGTCAGAGGCGTTGGCTAAGCGCGCTATTACCCAGGAGCCGCCCACATAAACAATCGGCAACAAAATCGCTGCAAACGAAAGGCTTTTTAAGGTGGCGATCGGCTTGCGGCTGTCTGCCACAAAAGAAGAAGCGGTTTCACAGCCATAGACCGCATACACCGCCATAAAAAACCACTTCGCCCATTTAGAAAATGAGAGTGTAACCAAGGGTTGAGAGGGCATAGACTGGGGCGGAAAAAAGCCAGGACTTTGAGGCGAGAGCGCCAGCCAGCCTAGTCCCTGCAAACAGAAAGCCAGCAAAAACCCGATCGCCGGCACAATAAAAAACAGATGCAAAATTCCAAGGGCACGGGTGCCGCTAAAGGCAACAATAAACGGAAGTAGAGTGAACCCAATTTTAAGCAGCAGTTCTGGACAGACAATACCGAGGGGTTCTAAGTTCGCTTTAATCAAATCCGCCAAAATGATTGCGTTAATCGCGGGGACTGATACCCAGCCCAACCAATAGCCGATCGCCACATAGGTTGCCAAACTCGACTGATTTTTCAGCAAACGAGTGGTGTAATTAGGCGTTCCACCCGACATATCCTGCCACTGCGTTCCTAAATGCCGAACTTGCAGGTTAAGCAGCACACCCACAATCGCACCGGGTATCCACACCCAAATTGCCTGAGTTTTCAGATCAACATGCATCGCGGGAGCGGTTCCCAACCAGAGCAACAAGCCACTTAGCCCAAATCCCCAAGTTTCCAAGGCGCTGAGGCTGCGAGAGAGGCGAGGCAGGGACGATAAATTCAGGATCTTAGAACCATTAGTCATCGGTAGGAATACTTAATGTATCAAAGAGGATATTCTATTGTTCCCTGTGCCATTTTTTAGTTCACGATTAGAGGAAAAATGAGTTATGCCAAGCTGATTTATAGATTTGCAGAATTATTGGGTTTGGTTATCTCACATCTTGCACCTATCGCAGCAATCGCCCTGGAATGAATTCTGGGCTAATATCTCAAGTCCATTGAAATGGACTCAACCCTTTTCCCAGTCTTCTTTAGAAGACTTTTGCTATGAGCCACGAAATTAATTTTGTGGCGGGATAAACTTGCAATTGAGATTGGTGCAAGATCTCAGTTATAGACAATGAAGCCCGCGATCGCGTCTAGCAATGCCTCTGGCTCATCCGCTCGAATGCTGTGCCCACTGTGTTCAAAAATTCGCAGATCCGCTTTGGGAATAAGTTGAGCAATCTCTTCCGAAAATTCGGGAGGGCAGATCCAGTCGTGTCGCCCCGCAATCACCAACGTTGGTGCAGTGATCCGATGCAGTTGATCGCGGATATCGTAGGTTCGCAACCAGCCGCCAAATGCCACATTAATCGCATCCGCAGAAAGAATAGCGCGGTGTAAGGTGGGTTGAAGGGCAGTGGAATCATGGGTAATGGAATAGAGCGGTGCCATGATGCGGAAATACTCTTGCAAATGGGCTTCATCTCGAAAGGTGCCGTTCCAGAGATGCTGGGCGATCGCCTGTTGTTCTACCGTTCCCCGCTCTGCCAAAATCTCCTGCGCCTGCTGCAAAAACCGCGAATCTGCCACGGTCACCATTGCGATCAGATGAGACACATTTTCTGGATAGCGACTGGCATAGGTTAACGCCACCATGCCCCCATAGGAGGCACCAATCACCACAATTTTGTCCAGACCCAAGTGCTGGCGCAGCGCTTCCATATCTTCCACGTTGTTGTCGAGCGTGTAGGTTGCTGGATTCCCTCGCTGCGATCGCCCTTGTCCCCGATGGTCAAAATACACCAGTTGCATTTTTCGGCTTAGCGGCGTGAAAGTCGGCTTAAACGACGTGTGATCGGCTCCCGGTCCTCCATGCACCACAAAGGCGATCGGTTTTTCCTTCATGCGATCGCCATCTGGCACCAATCCCGCTCCTTCCACATCAAAATAAATTTCTGTATCTCGAATCTTTGCTCGCATGTGATCTCGCGTTCCTGCTTTATCCTTTTTATAAGGACTTCTTGTTAAGATAAGCCCTAACGCATTGGCTTGATACGATCTGATGGGTAGGATTAATCGAAGCGCATTTACTGAATAAAACTACTTACTGCGATCGCCAGATGGCTGTCTTGCCAAATATTGCAGATTCTGTTGCGTTTCATTGAACTCATCCCCAGTTCTTCCTAGAATCTATGAATTCAGATTCAGAAATGTCTTTATATGAGTATGCGTTGGCGCAAGGCGAGTCCCCGCCCCCTGCACTCCAGCTTAGCCCTACGTCGTTTAAATCTATTAGTGATGCTCTGATTCATCTATTAATTGAGCAAAAAATTCCAGCCTTAGTTTGGACAAAACTTCCGACCGGAGAAACGTGGCACACAGCGCTTGAGCAATATTCCCAGTTAGAAGGAATTTCTAAAACAATCTATAGCTTTGCTCATCAGCGAGAGGAGCATATGGAGAATAGCACTGCTGATTCAGAGGTTTTGAATGCCGCGATCGCCCAGCCAAATTCATTGCCCACTCTCTTAGGGATGATCCAGCGTGCTGAACAGGTGAATACCACGCCGATTTTTACAGTGCAACTAGCTCCAGGAAATGCCTTGCGACGAGAGTATTTTCTAATCATCTGGTCAGCCCAATTGACCATTGCCCTGTTTGCCCATCGTCCCCGATCTGTTCAGTCTTCTAAAATTGCTGATTCTCTTGCGGCTTTAGACACGATGAGTAGCTACGGACAGGTTTCTCAGTTGTTAGGCAACCCTCGCGATCGTAAACAGTTACTCTTAGCCCACTGTTCATTAAATTCACCGTTGGTCGAACGTGCCTTACAGAAGCTTGAACAGATGCTTGCGGATCTCATACAACCGGATAAGCAGGGGCTGTCATCTGAGCAACGGGCATCTGAGCAACGGGCGACAGTGCAAATGTTTACGTCCGAATTAGTAGCTCATTGGACGAGTCAACGACTGGCTCTAGCAACCCGTGAACTCGATCTCAGTTTAATCGAACGCTTGTTGAGTCAAAGTGTGCAGCAGCAAGAAGACCTGTGGCAACGGAATAATGCCTATCGCAAACAGGCGGAAGGAGCCGATACGCTGCGGTTGCAAAATGAAGAATTAATCAACACGCTGCGATTAAAAGATGAATTCTTAAATACGGTGGGGCAGGAATTGCGAACCCCATTAACCACGATTAAAACAGCATTATCGCTCTTAGGATCGCCCACAATTAAGTTGCCGCAGCGCCAGCGATATATGGAGTTGATTGCCAAAGAGTGCGATCGCCAAAGTTCTTTAATCACCAGCTTACTCAACCTCGTTCATCTTGATCAAGTCGTCGATCAATCCGCGCTACCCGCCTTACGGTTAAGTGAAGTGGTGCCGGGTGTGGTCAGCACCTATCAGCCCGTTGCAGAAGAAAAAGGAATTCGGCTGACCTACACCGTCCCAGAAGACTTGTTGCCAGTCGCTTGCATGAGTAATTGGCTGAAGCAAATTGTGATTAATCTGCTGCACAATGCCATTAAGTTCACGGTTTCCGGCGGAAATGTTTGGGTGCGGGCAAAACAACAAGGCGACTATGTTCAGCTAGAAATTCGGGATACGGGCGTGGGGATTGCTCCTAGAGAAATTCCTAAGATTTTCGATCGCTTTTATCGGGTGCGTCAATCTGCCGATGACTCCAGCGGTGCTGGCTTAGGGCTAACGATTGTCCAGCAATTACTGTTGCACTGCGGCGGCTCAATTTCAGTAAAAAGTAAAGTGGGAGAAGGCACCACGTTTAATGTGCTGCTGCCTGTTTATAAATCCTCGTCGGATTATGATTTGTAAGTTCAGCCGCTTCAGAATCTTGTGTAAGGGCGTGGCATTCGGCAGTCGATCTCCGATTGAATCGTTAAAACGATGCCCGAATGCTACGCCCCTACGGAAATCTGTTTCGTATTTCCGTAGAAAGTACAAAATTTGCTTTGTTTCCGATGAATTTAGATTATCAATACTTGAGATGACGGCTATTTATCCGATGGGGTCATTTTTAAAACCTTGATTAGGCTAAATCGCGTATTACCGATTATGAAACTGAATCGCTCTTTAAATGCGCCAACTACACCATTTTCAGCCTGACCGTATGATTGCAATGATAGGCAGAGAAACTATTGCAAGAATTCCTGCAAAAGGGCTGTAAGATGCGATACGACTTATTTCATTCGCCTCACCCTATCGTCTTGACCTTAATGTTTGCCTCGACAGGTTTTGTACATTTCACATGAAGTCATTGTTTGATTCTTCTTTTCAGCGTCAGATCTCTCGGCGCGCATTACTGAAACTAGCTGGTGTTGGCACTTTGGGCGGGTTCGTTGGCTATTCTCGCTTTTCCAAACCGCAGCCAAGCATTTTTCAACCCGCTGTTCTTTCTTTGCCTTATCACGCCAGTCAACCCAAGAGCGTTGTTGTAGTGGGGGGCGGTTTGGCGGGTCTGGCGGCAGCTTACGAATTGAGCCAACGGGGTTTTCAGGTAACCTTGCTGGAGCGATCGCCCCAATTAGGCGGCAAAGTTGCTAGTTGGCAAATTAACGTCAATGGCGAATCCATGAGAATGGAACATGGGTTTCATGGCTTCTTCCCGCAATACTACAATCTCTGGAGTTTGGTAGAAGAGATCAACATTCGGGATAATTTCAAGTCGCTCAACTATTACTCGGTGGTTTATAAGGGCGATCGCTATCAACCAGAAGTGTTTCGCCCCAGCCATTCTGCCTTTCCCTGGAACATCGTTGATTTGGCGGTCTCTTCTACCAATCGTCTGCGCTGGGGCTTAAACCTAACCAGTCCCCAGCATTGGCAAGTCTTTCGCGAAATTACCGGGTTCAATGCTGCCCATAGCTACGAGCGTTTGGACAATATGTCGGTTACAGAATGGGTCAACAAGGGAATTCCCCGTGGCTTATATGACCTCTATTTTTTACCCTTTGCTAAATCTAGCCTCAACTCGCCGGATGTGCTGAGTGCTGGAGAGTTGATGCAATTTTTCCACTTTTACTTTTTCGGCAATCCAGAGGGTTTGGCGTTTAATGGCACCCGGCAAGACATGGGGCGCAGTTTGGTAGACCCGATCGCGCGATCGATTGTGAATCAGGGCGGCAAGATTTTAACGGAGGTTTCTGTTCGTAATATTCATTGGAGTAACGGCAAGATTGAATCGCTAACCTATCAAAAGGGCAATGAAGCCGCTACTGTTCCTTTTTGGGTCAAAGCAAACCCTGCTTTAGAGGCATCCACTTCAAGCGAACTGACGTTTTATGGGGCGGGCGATCGCGTTTATGCCGTTAACCCAACGACCCAAGCGGCGATTTCTCTTACTTGCACTCACCAAGGTTGCACCGTTCATCCTCAAGATAACGGCGAATTTCATTGTCCGTGCCATGGTGCTGTGTTTGATCAAACTGGCAAAGTCGTGAGTGGACCTGCCCAACGAGATCTGCCGCAGTTCAAGGTGATGGACAAAGCAGAAGACACGGTGCAACTTGTGGCAAAGGTCACCGCAACCGAATCGCATCCGCCGGAAACCTTGCAAGCTGACTATTACGTGATTGCGGCAGATATTCCAGGGGTGCAAAATCTTTTTTCTGGGATGACGGGTGAAGTGCCTGCTCCAATGAAACAGCAGGTAAAACAGCTTGCCGTTGCCGATCCGTTTGCGGTCTGTCGCTTTTGGTTCGATCGCGACTTTTCTTGGGATCAAAGCTGGTTTACGTCCCTTTCTGGCTATCGTCTCACCGACAGCATCACGCTGTATCACCGCATTCAGGACGACTACATTGCTTGGGCAGAGAAGACGGGCGGCAGCGTGGTGGAACTCCATGCTTATTGCTATAAGGAAAAAGAATTTCCAAATCAAGCCGCGCTGTTGAGTACATTTGAGCAAGAGCTATATGAAATTGTGCCCGATCTGAAAAATGCTGTGATGCTCCATCGCGAATTGGTCAATCAAAAGAATTTTGCTGGATTTCCACCGGGCAGCTATCGCGATCGCCCCTCTACTCAAACTCCTGCCACTAATCTTCTGTTTGCGGGGGACTGGGTAAAAATGCCTTTCCCCTGTGGATTGATGGAACGCGCCGTTAGCAGTGGTTTACTGGCTAGCAATGCCATTTTGGAGCAAGAAGGTTTGCAGGGGCGCACGTTGCTGACTGTCAAACCCAAAGGAATGCTGTCTTTCTTGGCATAAAAATTCGTCGACTCCTGAATCGGTGATCGCTTATGCAGCTTTTCTCGCTAGGATTGTAGCGAACCACTGCTCCATGCGATCGCCCATTGCCGCTAACGAATAATCTTGTTCTGCTTGTTCTCGACAGGTACGGCGATCGATTTGGTCAATTTTAGCGATCGCGTCAACCAATCCCTTAACGCGATCGGGCGGCACTAGCCAACCTGTTTTACCGTTTTGAACAATTTCTGCGGGACCGCCGCGATCATAGGCAATCACCGGAACGCCACAGGCAAGCGCTTCGATCGCCACATTGCCAAAGGCTTCGACCCAGCGTGGAGTCATCAGCAACGCTCGGCATTTGCCCAATTCTTGCTGCAATGCCGCCGTTGGTAAAAAGCCTTCATAGGTGACTGGCGCATCGGGATACTGGTCGCAAATATCGTGCCAATAAGGGACATCCTGCAATACGCCCCAAATTTTCAAAGGAATTCCAGCCGCTTGCGCCGCAGCCACCGCATCTTCTAAGCCTTTTTCGGGGGCAAGCCGACCCACCCACGCCAGCGCATTCTTAGGCTCAGCGCAAAACTGATATTGGGACAGATCAAAGCCGTTGCCTACCACACGGCAGCGATCGCCAAACTCAAAAGTGGCAGCTTGGGCGCGGCTATGAAGGGCGATCGCGCTAGGAAAATCTGTAATCACTTGCCCAATACTGTGATCGATGGCATCGGTTAATGAACCCATACTAACTAGATGAGCGATCGGAGTTTGAAAAAACGGAGTCAGGTAAAAGGGTAGCCAGTCGTAAGCAAAGTTGAGAATCAAATCGTAGTTTGCCTGCACCTGTCGCGCATAGTTCCACATATTCGCCAGCACCGACTCCGATGGCATCGCTACCCAAGCCTCTCGCCCTTCGCTTTGTGCTGTGCTTTGCAACCGACCCGAAATCTCAATCACCGGAAAGCTTGGCAGAAGCGAGCCTGATGGGGCAACGATGGTGATCGTGTGATGGCGATCGCCCAGCGCTTGAGCAATATTTTTCAGCGTTAGCTCCACACCGCCGCCCATCCCCGATCCTAATGGACCTACCGAAGTCGAGAGAAATAGCAGCTTAAGCGGCGAAATAGAATTCATTGTGAGTAGTTAGTGATCTAGCAATTTCAATTTGATCGGTTAACTTCCTATTACTCCGCCCTTCGCCCTTCGCCCTTCATTCTCAGTCCTGCTCTGCAATTTGCACAGGCAGTTGAGCCGTTTCTTGAATCGGAGGAGTTTCTAATGAATCAAGCTGCAAAACTTCCGACATTGGAACGGGTCGCATCGCTTGAACTTTCTGAGATAGGACATCGCGCTGATTGATCAGATAAATGCTGATCAGCGTTAACCCTACGCCGACCCACTGAATTTGGCTGAGCATTTCCCCTAGAAAGAGATTACCAAAGAAAAGGGCAAACACAGGCGTGAGGAAGGTTAGGGAACTGAGGCTAGTCAGGCTACCGCTGGCGGCAAAGTAGAAAAATACGCCATAGGCGATCGCGCTGCCAAACACAGTGGAATAGCCCATTGCCAACCAGTTTGATGCGTCTAAATGAACAAATTGCTCCGTTTCAAATCGAGCCGAGAGAGCAAACAGCGGCAATCCACCCAAAATCATGTGCCAACCAGTCGCCGCGATCGGATCAGCATGGCGGCTCACATACCGCATCAGCACTGTTCCCACTGCCATCGATAGCGATGCTAACAGCATCAACCACTGCCCATTTTGAAATAAATCACTCACTAAATTAACGCCCAATTGAGCGCTATCTGGTGACACCTGCCCTTGAAGCAAATGCATAATCCACTCATCGGGCAATCCCAACAAGCTAATTCCCGCAATGCCAAAACCTAGACCCAGCAGACCCCACAGCCCAATCGTTTCGCCAAACAATAGCCACGCCATCAGCGCTACGGCTAAGGGTTGAGAATCGATCATGACCGAGCCTAATCCTGCCCCAGTTCTCACTAAACCTTCTGCTAAAAATCCCTGAAACATGGCTCCGTCAACCAAGGCGAAGAGCGCAATCCATAGCCAAGCTTGCCACCCTTTGGGCTGCGGCTTACCGCTAATCAGTGCGGTTGCCAGCACCAAAACCCCTGCTGGAACCAGTCTCACACCTGCCATGAAGAGCGGAGTGGTGTTTGGCATGACTCCTTTCATGGCAACCATCGCCGTTCCCCAAAAGAAAAAAGGAGAAATCAATAGCAACGGATAAAGGGGGAAATTAGGCTTAGTGGATTCGGTGTTCATAACTTCTATCCCTTCATCTGATCGTAACTAATTCTATACTTATGTTAAGGGCTGGGCGTGTTTAGCGATACGTCTAGTCTCGAATCCTTTTAGTGAATGATACGCATCATGGTTTGGCCATTTAAGCCTCGATTTAAAAAACAAATTGCTCGGATTGAAATCAATGGCGCGATCGCCGGAGCAACTCGTAAACATGTATTAGAAGCATTGAAAACTGTTGAAGAACGCAAATTTCCAGCACTGCTGCTGCGAATTGATAGTCCTGGCGGGACGGTAGGCGACTCTCAAGAAATCTATGCTGCCCTCAAACGCCTTCAGGAAAAAATCAAAATTGTTGCGAGTTTTGGCAATATCTCAGCATCGGGTGGCGTGTATATCGGCATGGGTGCTCAGCACATCATGGCAAACCCTGGCACGATTACTGGCAGCATTGGGGTGATTTTGCGGGGAAATAATTTAGAGCGGTTATTAGATCGGGTCGGGGTGTCTTTTAAGGTAGTCAAATCAGGACCTTACAAAGATATTTTGGCGTTCGATCGCGAAATGACCGAACCAGAACGCCACATTTTGCAAGAACTGATCGATATCAGCTATCAGCAGTTTGTGCAAACCATCGCCGATGCTCGTCACCTTGCCGTGGATACTGTCAAAACCTTTGCGGATGGGCGAGTATTCACGGGACAGCAGGCTTTGGAACTTGGGGTGGTCGATCGCTTAGGCTCCGAGGAAGACGCTCGACGGTGGACAGCCGAATTAGTCGGGCTAGATCCTGAGAAAACTCGCTGCTTCACACTAGAAGAACGCAAGCCCTTTGTCAGTCGGCTGCTCTCGCGTGAATCAAGTCAGCTTCGCTCAATCAACAATCTGCCTGGTCTGGCGGCTGGGGCACAATGGCTAGAGTTTGAGCTATCGACTAATGGCTTACCGCTATGGCTTTATCGTCCCTAATGGCTTGAGTGTAAGTTGTGCAATTGCGATCGCTTCGTACCCAAAGTCCGCGCTTTTTTTAGGGTGACAAAGCTTAGAGTAAACACTCTGCTTAAGGCGATAGAGCGTGATAAACTAAGGATTCCTTATGCGGGTGTGGCGGAATTGGTATACGCGCACGCTTGAGGTGCGTGTGGCTTTGCCTTGCGAGTTCGAGTCTCGCCATCCGCATAGGATCTCAATCAAAAAGCCCAGTCGGTGACTGGGCTTTCTGTATATAGGCTTTTTAGCCAGATCCGTGACTTACAGACCTAGTTCATTGCCACGACGATATTGCAAGTAAGCTGCAACAAATAAGCCCGCCAACGTGATTGGAATTAAACCCAACACAATACCCAGAAGAATTGGTTCGATCACTATAAAACTCCCTCTAGTCCTTATTCAATCCAACAAAGTAGCTTCTTTCTTATGGTACTGGGTTCAGTCTCAAAAATCGAAGAGCAGCAAAACTGATCTTGATTAAGGCAGGTGAATTGAGAAATACAAATCGACATAAGATTTTTAATACATATTAAAGTTCACAATTTAAGCTTATATTTTTGCGAAGTTATCTGAAGAGGCTTTAAACTAAGAGAAGCTGTAGGCAGTCAACTGTTTACATCTTTAAAAATATTTCTTAAAAAACTGTTGGACAATCAAGTTCTTAGAAAAGCAAGTTTTCCTTATCAAGTTGTGCTGGGCATCTTGGCAGCGATCGCGATCGCCTTTTTGGGGCTACTAGGGTTCCATCAGTTTCGTACCTCTGATCCTTATATTCAGAGCGTTTTAGTCCTTCACGGAGATGTTGCTCAGGGAAATGCTATTTTTCAAATGAATTGCGCTGGTTGTCATGGCACCTTTGCAGATGGATTGGTGGGACCTAGCCTTCGAGATGTTTCTTCTCGTAAATCTGAAGTCAGTATGATTCATCAAGTGACTAGCGGTCGTACTCCTCCAATGCCGCAATTCCAGCCATCCCCTCAAGAAATGGCAGATTTGCTTCGCTATCTCAAAAGTCTTTGACATGACGCAATCAGTTGATTGGATTGTGGTGGGTGCTGGAATCACCGGTGCCGCGATCGCCTATGAGCTTGTGCGGCAAGGATGTTCAGTTTTAAGACTAGAGCAACATGCAACGCTGCAAGGCTCCTCTCGCTATGGCTATGGCGGAATTGCCTACTGGGCAGGAACTACAGACTTAACTCGCCAACTGTGTGCCGAAGCCCGCGCCATGCATCCAATCTTGTCTGATGAACTAGAAGCAGATACTCAGTTTCGAGAATTGGATTTGGTGCTAACGATCGCAGCAGATACCGATCCACGGGCGATCGCCCAATCCTATGCGGATGTTGTAGTTCCACCTCGGTTAGTGAGTGTAGAAGAAGCCTGTGACTTGGAACCGTTGCTCAATCCCGCTGCGATCACGGGTGCATTGACCGTCAAGCATGGGCATCTCCATTTAGGTAAAACGGTTGATGCCTACACTCATGCATTCACTCGCTTGGGCGGTCAGGTTCAAATGGGGCAGGTCACCGGGTTGCTGCACCAGGCAAGAAAAGTGACTGGTGTAATCTGTGGACAGGAATCTTTTCCGGGGGCAAATGTGGTCGTTTGTGCGGGAGCTATGAGCCGTGCGTTATTGCAGTCGGCTGGAATTTCAGTGCGGCAATATTTTACCCATGCGGAACTGATTGAAACGCCGCCTGTTGATATCAAGCTGCGATCGCTGATCATGCCTGCTGCTGCTCAACGGTTCAAATTAGAGGCAACTTCCAGCACTGTGGAACTTGACCCGCTGTGGGATGAACCCGGACACGAACCGATTCCGCCAATTTTGGATGCAGGCGCGATTCAATTGCTGGATGGTACTTTACGAATTGGGCAAGTGAGCCGCACCTTAACTGACCCCAATGCCGCGATCGACAAGGTTGCCAGCGAACGAGCCATGCGAACCCAAGTGGGGGAAATTCTCCCAGCGCTGAAAGACTTACCTGGCACCTGGCACCATTGCCTCATTGCTTTTAGCCGTGACTCTTTGCCACTAGTGGGCAGCATTGCAGAGGTGGAAAACGTTTATCTATTTTCGGGCTTTAGCAATCCATTGGCGATCGTGCCGCCCCTCGCCCGACGTTTTGCCCAAGCCGCGATCGCCACCACAGAAGATCCACTCCTTGCCCAACTGTCCCCCAATCGCTTTATATAAAAGTCGCATACAGCAATTGGAGTAAGTCCCATGCAAGCCCAAACAGAACACCTCTCCACTACAGCGGCTCATGCGTTTCTGGATGCCCTTCCAGAAAAAATTCAACGGGCATTGATCACGTATGTAGAAGAAATTGATTACCCGCTAGAAGCGGTATTGGAGTCTGCGATCGCGGGCTTCCTTGATCCTGACTCGATCAGCTTTATGGACTGCAAGCCGATGACAGGCAGCGAACGAATGGCGAGTTAGTCGCTTTGATGACATTGCTGAAGGCAGACATGATTTTCATTGGTAGGGGTAGCGCCTTGTGCCTACCCTTGATGGGATAAGGGCAACCACAAGGGATTGCCCCTACGAATTTCATATCTAGATTCAGCAATGCCGCTTTGATTTGCTCACTTCAGAAAATATGCACCTTTAATTTACGCCTCTGAGCCAAAAAAAGAGCCTTGCATTATTGCAAAGCTCCTAGAGTAGATGTTGAGGATGAAACTTGTTAGAAACTGAACTGTGTTCTTAAATTGAACACATAAATATTGGGGTTACTGTCAAAATTGTTGGCGTTAAAGATCGCATAGAACGCCGGAACCAATGAAATATTGTCGGTAATCGGGTAGTAGTAGGATGCTTCCAACTCATACATCGTGCCACCATCGCCACCTCCCGCCGCAAAAAAACGCCGTCCCTGTTGAATGTCCATCGGCATCAAGAAGGTGACTACGGCTAATGAACCCTTTTTGATGAGGTCAGGAAATCCAAGTCCTGCTTGGAATGCTTGAGTGCGAACCAACTTATCAACCGGCTGAAGCGTTGTCCAACCCAAGCCATAGCGCCCAAAGATGCCAAACTTTGGTGTAATTGCCCAGTCAGCACTAATCCCCATATGGTGAGACGTGGCAGATTTCAGTCCGCCGTTAATTGCCCCTGTTACTGGATCGATGGTTGAAAAACCAGGACCCGCATCTAGATATCCATAGGGAATGGGTTCACCCGTTGCGCCGCCAACCTGTCCATTGCCATAAGCGATCTGACGAGTGTAGGTATACAGGGCGCGAACGTTGATATTGCGGGTTGGAGAGAAGGTTAACTCGGCAGTGGAAGTATTGGTGCCACCAAATAAGCCAAATTGAGGGTTGCTAGAGGTGTTGAAACCAAATCTAGCGGGTAAAAATTCTGTGTTTTCACCTAAGTAGGCAGCCGCAAACCGCAGTTTGGGGCTAATGTTCCACTCAATTACCGCACCTGAACCGCGATCGATCGCGTTTGAAAGCGTACTGCCAATAGAATCAAAGCTACTGGCACCCGTGATGAAGAAAGTGTAACGGTTAAAGTCAAAGTAGCGATACCAGTTGACTCGTGGACCGACAGTTACGGTAACTTTTTCGCCCAGAGGAAACGTATAAAACAGGTCATGAATCACCACATCGGCTCTGCCATTTGTGTCTCCGCCCGTTTGGTCAGTAAACGGAACACCGAAGGAGTTGAAGAAACCTGCCGATGCAAACTGGTTCGCAGGAGAAATGCCGCTCCCTGCTGCCAACTGAATCAGCAAACTATCGCGTCCAGTGAACGAGGTATTAAAGTTGAGCCACGTCAGGAAACTAGCAGTAGGTTGAGCTTTGTCTGTTGTTAAAACGACTGGAGTTCCATTGGCATTCCTAGCAGCCCGGAATCGAGCATCTGCTGGGTCTCCAGAGAATCCTTCATAGCGAATATTTTTGTCAAAGCTAGTTGCGCCACTGTAGTTAAACCAAACATTGCCACTGAGTTTAGTGGTGGTAGAAAACTGTTGTTTTTCCAGTGTTGCAGTCCGCACTTCCAGAGCATCCACTCGACCGCGCAGGGCACCCAGTTCAGCCGCAAATCCTTCTTGAAGTCTTTTAACAACTTCTAGATCTTCTTTTCTAACAAAATCAGCGGTGGCAGCGGCGATTAATTCTTGAATCTTGTCGAGACAGGCATTCAAACCAGCCGCAAACTCGTAGCGCGTTAGTGCCCGATTGCCTCGGAAGGTTTTATCGGGATAGCCGACAATGCAACCGTACCGCTCGACTAGAGACTGAAGTGCTTGAAATGCCCAATCGGTAGGTCTGACATCGGTTAGCTGTGATACGGAAGTAACTTGATCTTGCTCCGCTTCGTTGACTGGATCTCCGCCCTCTAGACTGTTGGCAGTGGAGATGACTTGATCGATGTTAGAAGAAGTTGTTGCCGCCTCTGCTATTAGCATTGGAGAGGCATCTGGTTGAGCAGTTTGGGGTTCTACTGCGATCGCGCTAGAACTCATCAAACCAATAGCACTAGAAGCAAACAACGCCGACCAAACTATAGCTGGCAATTTTACTTTTGCCTTATAAAACAGTTGAATGAATACCATCGAACCTCACACCTCAAAAGTGACTACATGAATAGTCTGGATGTCCATCATCCTTTAGACACAGGATGTTATCAGAGCGATCAGGGTTAGTTATGTAACGCTTGCCACATTCGGTAGCCGCTCATGCAAATTATGGATTGCTCATAACCTTATACCGTTTTGAGTTTTGAGTTTTGAGTTTTGAATTTTAGAGAGTTGAATCGGGCGCGCTCAAAGCACCTCTTAATATGCCGAAGGACAACGACACGATCCAATGGCTGGTGAGTGGATTGAAAGCATTGTGCGATCGCTGGGCGGATCAGCAAGGACGAGTGTGTTTGGCTTACACCACCCAAGTTTTTTTTAGCCGATAGATCTAGTTAAGGATTTTTCCGGGCAAATTCTGCCTAAATAGTTCAAGTTTTATTAAACTGTGAGAGTAGCCAAAGAAACCGGGCTTCTCCAGGAATACATGCCATTTCAACATCTAGGTGCGTCTAGAAACCCGGTTTCTTCTATAGCTTCTGCAATCACTTATTCTGAAGTACCTTCATGGCAACCCGTACAGACACCATTTTTGAGCGCTTTCTGGCTCCGATTGCAAAGCTCGTGATCAATCAGGATGAGTTGAAACGGTTTCATGAAAGCATCGATTGGGAAGCAGCAAGCGATCGCCTGAGTAACCCAACTGTCGCCTATCCGACTTACTACAGGAGCCAAAACTTTCATGGCATCGAAGGCGGCTATTTGACGATTGGTGCTGCCGTTTCCTACGATCCGATTACACAATATGCCCTGCCGCCTAACGAACAGTGGGTACGTCAGGCATTGATCGATGCCATCCAAAGCAAACCCCGCCGCATTTTAGATTTGGGCTGTGGCACGGGATCAACCACGATTCTGTTAAAAAAAGCATTTCCTGAAGCAGAGGTGATTGGGCTAGATCTATCGCCTTATATGCTGGTGCCGGCAGAACACAAAGCCGCTCAAGCAGGGCTGGAGATTCAATGGAAACATGGCTTAGCCGAGCAAACTGGGTTTCCCGATGCGTCGTTTGATTTGGTTACAGCCTCGCTGCTGTTTCATGAGACTCCTACCGCGATCGCCAAAGACATTTTGCGCGAATGCCATCGCCTGCTAACCGTGGGTGGCGAAGTGCTGATTTTGGATGGCAATCAAAAATCGCTGCGGCAAACTGAATGGCTGACCGACATTTTTGAAGAACCCTACATTCGCGAGTATGCCCAAGGCAGCACGGATGCCTGGATGGGCGCAGCCGGATTTGGCAAAGTGCAAACCCAAGATTTTTGGTTGCTCCATCAAGTCACCCACGGCGTAAAAGCGATCGCGGCTCAATCCGTTGAGTTCTCCACGCCCAATTTTGAAACAGCAGACGGAAAACAGTGGGCAATGGGTTAAATTTTGCCGTGGGTTTGGTTGGCGGTGTTGAGGTGATCGCCTTTTTACGCGGCTTTACAGACAGTCGGTTCTGGCAAGGATTCACCTGTCGCTTCATAAGCCATGATCAGCGACTCTAATGCTTCAATTCCATTGCTGACGGCTAGCTCATAGGTGTCGCCATGAGTGCGCCATTGCTGCCCTGGAAAGTCGGGAAACCCCACTAAAAAGCAATCGTCTTCATCAGACCATTGAATTACCATTGAGTACTTTAGTTGAGTCATCGCTACAACTAGCCTAAAAATTGCCGTGGGTTTGATTGGCAATGTTGAGGCGATCGCAGACTTCGGCGACAGGCAAAGCTCCCAATTCACCATCGGCACGGGTACGAATGCTGAGGGCGTTAGCTTCCACCTCTTTTGCACCAATCACTGCCATGACGGGAATTTTGGATTTCTCAGCATTGCGGATCAGTTTGCCCAAGCGATCGCCGCTGGTGTCGGCTTCTGCCCGAATTCCCAATAGCTGCATCTCCAGCGCCACCTGTTTGGCAAAGGGCAATTGCTCCTCACCCACCGCTAGCAAGCGCACCTGAATTGGAGCCAGCCACAGCGGAAAATCTCCGGCATATTCTTCAATCAAAATGCCGATCAGCCGTTCCAACGAGCCAAAAGGCGCACGATGGATCATTACCGGGCGTTTGCGGGTGCCATCTTCCGCCACATATTCCAGTTCAAATCGCTCTGGTAAGTTGTAATCCACCTGCACGGTTCCAAGCTGCCATTCCCGCTCCAGCGCATCCTGAAAAATAAAATCCAGCTTAGGACCGTAGAACGCCGCTTCCCCAATGCCTTCAAAGTGATCCATGCCGAGCTTTTCCACGGCACGCCGGATCGCTCCTTCCGCTTTTTCCCAGGCTTCATCAGAGCCAATGTATTTATCCGAGGTGCGATCGCGAAAACTGAGACGGGCGCGGAAATTTTTAAGCTGGAGGCTTTTGAAAACTTCCAGGATCAAATCCACGACGCTGAGAAATTCGGAGTCCAATTGTTCTGGGGTGACGAAGAGGTGCGAATCATCCACGGTGAAGCCGCGCACACGGGTTAAGCCGCCCAACTCACCGGATTGTTCATAGCGATAAACCGTGCCAAATTCCGCCAGTCGCATCGGCAATTCGCGGTAAGAGCGCAGTTCACTTTTATAGATCTGAATGTGAAACGGGCAGTTCATTGGCTTCATCACAAAGCCTTGTTCTTGGGCGCGATCGCCGTCATTATCCGCCATCATCGGAAACATGTCTTCGCTATACTTCTGCCAGTGCCCCGATAGTTTGAACAAGTCCACACGGGCAATATGGGGTGTAACAACGGGCAAATAGCCGCGCTTCACCTGCTCCTTTTTCAAAAAGTCTTCCAGGATCGATCGCAGAATGGTTCCTTTGGGAGTCCACAGGGGCAAGCCGGGACCCACAGGATCGGCAAAGATGAATAGACCCAGTTCTTTGCCCAGCTTGCGGTGATCGCGTCTGAGGGCTTCTTCCTTGCGGCGTTGATATTCTGCCAGTTGCTCGGGCGTTTCCCAAGCGGTGCCATAGATGCGTTGCAGTTGGGCTTTGGTTTCGTCGCCGCGCCAATAGGCTCCCGCCACACTTTCTAGGGCGATCGCGTCTGGGTTCAATTCTGCGGTCGTGTCTACATGAGGTCCGGCGCACAAATCCCACCATTCCTCACCCAAGTGATAGACCGTGATTGGCTCTTGCAGCCCCTCCAAAATCTCTAGTTTGTATGGCTCATTGATCGATCGAATCCGGCGATCGGCTTCCTCCCGACTGACTTCTTCTCGGCTAACGGGCAACTTCCGCCGCATGATCTTCGCCATCTCTTTTTTAATGGCTTTCAAATCCTTATCGGTAAACGGTTCTGGACTGTCAAAGTCGTAGTAAAACCCGTTTTCAATAAAAGGACCGATCGTCACCTGTGCTTTAGGAAATAGCTTTTGTACCGCCATCGCCATCACATGGGATGCCGTATGCCGAATCTTTTTAAGCTGCTCCGATTCGCTGGTTTTGGGCAGATGAATTTTTTCAGGTTGAGATTCTATTGCAGACATGGGAATTGCTCCAAATTTCTAAGGCATTGAAGGAATGGCAGGCTAAGTGACGCTAGGTAGCTCATTGGGGCTGTAAATTTTGCCCCTAGCTAGTTCGCCCGGTTCCAGTTGCACTGAGAAAGGAGACAAACTGAATTTGGAGTTCCCAAAAAATCATGGTTTTGCTGACTTCTGCACAGGTATTCAGTCTAACCTAAGTCTACCAAGGCATACAGCAAATCGAACTAGAGATAGCCTTGAGCAGCATACCAACCTAATTTCTCTGCTCTATGGCTTAACATTTTAGGAAGGGTCAACAGGCTTATATAAAGTAAAGAAAGTTTAAGAAGCTTAAAAAGCGCTAAGATACTCTCATAAATATATCCCTTTTGCTTGTTCAATGTCTTCCTCTAATTCGTCTGAGTCTGAGTTGCTCAAGTCCCTGCTAGAGCCACTGTTAGAAGATTTTCAGTATTGGTTTGGGCGATCGCGCACGTTTTTAGAAACCACCGAAGTCTTATTTTTGACCGCAGAGCAACAGGCGGACTTGCTTGCAAGGGTTGCCCAATCTCAGTTAGAAGTGAGTGCTGCCCAGTCTTTGTTTAAGGCAATTGGGGGGCAGGCTGGGATCGAAACCTCGGTACTGGCACCTTGGCATCAGCTAATTTCTGAATGCTGGCAGGTTTTTCATCGCCATCGTCTTGCTGGAGCTTCACCCTCCACTCAGAGAGAGGCTCAAGAATAAGGCACAATTAAATCTACAGACTTGCTACAGTTTTTGTTCATAATTCTCCTTAAATTAGCCGATTCTCTCTTGACAGTTAGAGCCTTTTAGAGTTAAAAAAGCGCCATGATATTACACTTTATTTACATTATTGCTTTTACCGTACTGGCTGTTTTGGCGATCGCCAATATGTTTCGCAATTTGATGACACTAGGGATAGAGTCTCAGCGCTCTTACTCACCCGCTAACTCCCCGTATGGGCGATCGCCCTACGGAGATTCAAAACAGGCTGTCCCTCATCCTGAATTGCTTGATGAGTTTGGCAATATTGTCAATGAGCCGCTGCTGATCATGCGCTCTATTACAGTTGAGGATGCCCGTGAGCAGCTTGATGCCCTTTATGACGCTTCCCCAGGGTCTAGCAATGTGCGTAGTGAGCCTCGCGAAGAGCTTTAGTGAATGGTAAGAGTTAACGGTAAAATCAGTCCGAACCATTTGCCTTGAACTGAATAGATTGCAAATGACTAAACGAACGGACGTTGATTCAAATTTCAAAGATGCCTCTGAAAACATAGAACCAGTGGATGCAGGTGATGCGCCCTCTGGTTTTTTCTCGTTTCGGCACCAAATCAAAAATAGTTTAGGCGCAGTGGGCGATCGCCTAAAGAAAACCTTGCCCGTTGAACAGCTTGCTCAAACGGTGAGTCAATGGTTTGGGGTGAGTGAAGCTCAAGTGGCAGAAATCTTAGAAACGGTTCGAGCAGAACTACCCACCACGGAAGCCATTCTAATTGGGAAACCCCAAGCCGGGAAAAGCTCGATTGTACGCGGTTTGACAGGTGTTTCTGCTGAAGTTGTAGGTCAAGGGTTCCGTCCCCACACTCAGCACACTCAGCGCTATGCCTACCCGACCAATGATTTGCCGCTACTGATTTTTACCGATACCGTGGGTTTGGGAGACGTTAACCAAGCCACACAGCCCATTATTCAAGAGCTTACAGACGAGTTGCAGATCGATCGCCGTCGAGCGCGGGTGCTGATTTTAACCGTCAAAATTACCGATTTTGCGATCGATAGCCTCAAACAAATTGCCCAGCAGTTGCGGCAAGCACATCCCGAAGTACCCTGTCTCCTTGCGGTTACCTGTTTGCATGAAGTCTATCCACCTGGAACGGAAAACCATCCCGACTATCCACCCACCTTTGAAGCCATAAATCGGGCATTTACTGCTATTCAGCAAGCCTTTACAGGATTATGCGATCGCGCAGTTTTACTGGATTTCACCTTAGAAGAAGATGGCTACACGCCTGTTTTTTATGGGATTGAAGCGCTCCGAGATGGATTAACTGAACTATTGCCCGAAGCCGAATCTCGCACGATTCATCAATTGTTAGACGAGGAAGCGAGCAAAAAACTAGGTGATCTCTATCGCGATGCGGGCAGGCGATACATTCTGCCCTTTTCGGTGATGGCAGCAACCATTGCGGCGGTTCCACTTCCTTTTGCCACCATGCCCGTACTCACCGCGATGCAAGGTTCAATGGTGGTGCTGTTGGGACAACTCTATGGGCAAACATTGTCCCCCGCCCAAGCCGGAGGAATTGTTAGCGCGATCGCCGGGGGCTTTGCGGCACAAGCGATCGCGCGAGAACTGATTAAGTTTGTCCCTGGTTTTGGCAGCGTCATCGCCGCATCTTGGGCAGCCGCCTACACTTGGGCACTTGGAGAAGCAACCTGTGTTTACTTCGGCGATGTGATTGGTGGCAAAAAGCCCGATCCAAAACGGATTCAACAGGTCATGAAAGAATCTTTTGCTTCTGCTAAAGAGCGTTTCAGAAATATTAAATAAGGGAGAATCGGGTTCAGGTTCTAGGTACGGAGTTTTGAGTTTTAAGTTTTGAGTTTTGAGTTCTAGATTTTTTGTCGCCTCTGAAACCTCTTCCCTGAAACCTAGCCTCTGGTCACCCGGCACCTAATCCATTTCGTTAGCGATGACCATTAGCACTGCGAATAGGAGTGCCGCAGGGATAGGTTGCCACAACTGGTTTTCGGGCTGGGGTTTCTTCCAATGTCATTGCCACCGGAGAAGCCACAAAGCGATCGGGATCAGTCTTCGCCGCTAAATAATCCCGCTGAAGAGTTGCCACCATTTCCTCACGCCGATCATACAGCCGCTTTAAGGGACGGGGGGTACATTGGTTCACTACATACGCCGTGATGATTGGTAAGGCGATCGTGCTGTCGGTATAGCAAACAACCGTGTTCGGTAGTTCTTCAGGATCAACTTTGCCCCAACTCACCGCTTCATTGGGTGTTGCACCTGACAAACCACCCGTATCAGGACGGGCATCGGTCACTTGGATGAAGTAGTCATGCCCTCGCTCTTCCAGCCCTAAAACTTCATGAATTTGAGGTTGGGTTTGCAGCAAGAAGTTTTTAGGACTGCCGCCGCCAATAATCAGCGCCGCACTTTTTCCTTCTAGATCAGGATTGCCCGTATCACGAGCAGCATAGGCGATCGCGGCGGTTTCATTCACATCCAGCGATGGATCAATTATCAGCTTAGAGCCTTCTAAAGCGATCGCGGCGACATTCATGCCAATCGAGCTATCACCGGGCGAAGAGGTGTAAATCGGTACGCCACATTCATAGGCAGTCGCCAATAGGCAAGAGTTTTTCACCCCAACTTGCTTTTCCACTTCGTGTAGATATTTGCCCAACAGATAATGAAATTCTGCGGTACTCATGCGCCGTTGAAATGGCTCAGCCCACAAGATTTCACGGATAAAGGCATCCGTTTCCAGCAGCACATCGTAATCAAACACGATATCGTAAATCCGAATACGCCCCTCTTGGCGCAGCTTGACATCATCTAAAAATGGACTGCTTGCAAACAAATCCAGCCCTAATCCATAGTGAATATCGTGGTAAAGGTTGGCTCCGGTGCTAATAATCCAATCCACAAAGCCATGGCGCATCAGCGGTGCTAAAACCGACACTCCAAAACCAGCGGGAGTCATGGCACCCGATAGGCTGAGTGCGACCGTAACGCCCTCTTTCATCACTTCGCGAGTTAGCAGTTGACAGATTTCGCGCAGACGAGCCGAGTTATACGCTGTAAAGTAGCCATCAATTAAATCGACAACACTAATCTCCGCTGGCATGGGGGAGGGTGTAATTTTATGGCTGAGCAATTTTGACATTTTGATACTCCAAACGGTGTGAACGGCATAAAGAAGTCAGTAAATGAATAAACAGCACTCAATGGTGCTGATAACCTTGCAGAGAAACCTATCAGCAATGGAAAGCTTTGTAAGCCACAGTGCCAATTTGGCTGAGTGAGATCGCGAAGCGCTGACTTGGTTCGGTTCGCACATTCAATTCGCAAAAAAGTGCATCCAAGCTCTGTCCTGCTTGAGGTTATTTTCTGAAGTAGCACAAGAAGCCCAAGTTAATTTCAAACAGCTAAGTAAGCACTGTAATAGGCTCTTTGCTGTAGATCTTTTATCCAATAACCGCCTAACCTGCTTCGCAAGTAAACACTTGTTAGCCGAATACCAGATGTACGCCGCAAGGACTCAATGTGCTAATTCAGCACTAATTCAGTAAGATTCTCTGCAAAAGTTATGATCGACCCAGTTCATTGGGCTGGAGGTAGGAAAATAAGCATCATGCTTAACTCAACAGCGGACGAACTTTAACTTAACAGGTCGATCAGGTCATACTGGGTGCTTCACAGCGATCGACCCACGATAGGGCGGGGTCACACTGCCGCTTCCGTTTGAGTTTCATTTCTAGATACCAAAGCAGTCGGTATCCAGTTAAAGAAAAGAACTTCAACGCTTTTCGTCTATCCTTTCATGTTGGCTTCACTATTTTAACATCAATATTTTGGCTCTCTTGCTTCGGAAGAGTGATTTTAGCAGGAGGTATGGCAACGGATGAATAAATTAGGACATAAAAATCCTTGAGAAAGAAGGAATAGTTGTTATCTTGACCTTTCCTCGTATTTCTACATTAGGTTTGGGAGGGCAGGTTTTAGTGGGTCGGTTGAATTGTTTGTAGGATAGGTAGAGCAAAGCGAAACCCATGGGAACGGCTATGAATCAATCTATGGAAACGTCTCAAGCGACCAATCTGACGACTGAGCAATATAAACGCAAGATGGAGCGCCGTAAGGAGGTGCAAGATCAGCGATTGGCGGGGATGGTTGCTGAAAAAGGATTAGTGATTGTTCATACGGGAAACGGCAAGGGGAAAACAACCGCAGCGTTGGGAATGGTGCTGCGATCGCTGGGTCATGGCTATCGAGTGGCGATCATCCAGTTTATTAAAGGCGCTTGGGAGCCAGCGGAAAAAGCTGCTTTTGACCCTTGGACTAGGGCGATCGCAAATAAACCCGCTCAACTGGAATTTCATGCCATGGGTGAAGGCTTTACCTGGGAAACGCAAGATCGGCAGCGAGATACTCAACTGGCGCAGCAAGCTTGGGAAAAAGCTTTGACCTACATTGCCAATCCTGACTTCAGGCTAATCTTTTTAGATGAAATCAATATTGCCCTAAAACTAGGATATTTATCTGAAGCACAAGTGCTGGCAGGACTAGACCAAAAGCCAGAAAAGTCCCATATCATCCTAACGGGACGCGGTGCGACTCAAGGATTGATTGATCGCGCCGACCTTGTGACAGAAATGACCTTAGTGAAACATCCCTTTCGAGAGCAAGGGGTGAAAGCTCAGCCGGGAATTGAGTTTTGAGGTCATTAATTTGAGGTCATTAAGCGGAAGGGTTAACCTTTAGAGAAATTATTCATTGCTAAGGTGAATGCGGCGTATGTCTAGCGAAGTAATCGAGATTTTGTCTGCCGAAGATATCCGTCGCACGATGACGCGCCTTGCTTCGGAGGTAATTGAGCGATCGGGAGATCTCTCAAAACTGGTGCTGTTGGGGGTTTATACGCGCGGGGTGCCGTTGGCTCAATTGCTTGCCCGACAGATTGAAATGCTGGAACAGGTAGCCGTGCCGTTGGGGGCGATCGACATCACGTTTTATCGGGATGATCTGGATGTAATTGGCATTCGTACGCCTGCTAAGACTGAAATTCCGTTTGATTTATCGGGTAAAACGGTGTTGTTGGTGGATGATGTCATTTTTAAGGGGCGGACTGCACGGGCTGCGTTGGAAGCGGTAAAAGATTATGGTAGACCGGAGGTGGTGCGATTGGCGGTTTTGGTCGATCGCGGTCATCGACAGTTACCAATTCATCCTGACTTTACGGGCAAGTTGTTACCGACCGCTCGTGAAGAAGCGATCAAGGTGTATGTGCAAGATCTGGATGGCAGGGACAGCGTGGAACTGATAAAACCTTGATTTTTGTAGTCGTTTCGCAAGATCGCTTACACTAAACCGGCTCGGAGTGCCACGACTGCTGCTTGAACGCGATCGTCCACTGCTAGTTTATTCATAATCCCCCGAACATGGGTTTTGATAGTGTTTGGACTGAGATAAAGCGACTCTCCAATCTCAGTATTGTTTTGCCCTTCTACTAGCAGTTTCAATACATCCATTTCTCGGTCAGTCAGATGCCCCACATAAATATCCGGCGCAGGTGGCTTGAGGTTTTCTAATACCATACGGGCGATTTGCGGATCGAGATAAACTGCTCCAAGTTCAGCCGCAGAAATGGCAGTCATCATTTGCTCAATGCTTGCGCCCTTGACACAATATGCATCTGCGCCACTTGCCAAGGCTGCCATCACCTGGGTTTTGTCTGTATGTGAGGTCAGCATAACTACGCGCACCGCCGGTAGCTGCTGTTTAATGTCCTGGGTGGCAGCAATGCCGTCTTTACCAGGCAACCCAATATCCATAATAATTAAGTCAGGCTTGTGCTTCAGCGCTGATCTCACTCCCAAAAAGCCATCCTCCACAATTTCTATAATTTCAAACTGAGGATAGTCTGACAAAATTCGCTCTAACCCTAGCTGAATCATCGGGTCATCTTCCACTATCAAAATCCGTAAAGGCTTTGCACCAAAAGGTCTGGGTGATTCGGTGAGGTCTACCACGGTTAATTCTCCGCAAAAACGGGTAAGTACAGATGCTACTCCACACTCTATATTGCCTATTGCAACAGCGGTAGAGTAAACCAAAAAGTTGAGCCATTTCCAGGATGACTGGCGAGTCCAATTTGTCCGCCATGCGCCAGGATAATTTGACGACAAAGGTAAAGTCCTAACCCTAAACCCACCGTCCGACGGGCTTGGGTTCCGCGTTTGTAGAGTTCAAAAATGCTGGCGGATTGTTCAGGCGGAATGCCAATGCCATCGTCTTGAATGGTGCAGCGCATCATGGGGCTAGGCTGGGAGACGGGATCAAGTTCAGCGGTTATGGTAAGGGTTATCCCAGGAGGATTGTGTTTGAGGGCGTTTGCAATTAGGTTTTCATACACACGCCAAAGTTGGTTGGAGTCCACGCTAACCAGTGGACTATTAGAGGAAACTTGATTCTGCAAAACTGATTTGTCTTGCTCCAGCATCGGTTGCCACTCGATCGCAATTTGAGTAACCAACGCAAACAGATCCACGGGTTGACATTCTAAGGTGATCCCGCTCATCTCATTTCCATGGGTTTCTAATAGGGAATTAATTAGGGCAAGCTGGCGATCGTGGCTTTGAACCATCCGTTGCAAAATTGACCGAGAAACTGCAACTGTTCCGTTCTGTGCTTCTGCTTCTTTCTGCAAACTTTTCAGCACCATCAATCCACCAGTAACCGGATTTCGCAGATCGTGGGAAACGGCATGGAGGAAAACCTGCACGGCTTCTTGGGCTTTTTGGCGATCGCAAATTTCAGCTTGCAGTTGCTCCGTTTGAGTTTGAAGCTGATTTTGCAATTTCTGAATCGCCAAGTGCGTATTCACCCGGACTAGAGCCTCTTCTATTTCAAAGGGTTTGGTGATATAGTCCACAGCGCCCACTTGAAACCCTTTGACCTTATCGAAAACATCGGACAGCGCCGTCATAAAAATAACCGGAATGGCTTGAGTTTCGGGAGTAGCTTTCAGGCGGCGGCAGGTTTCAAAGCCATCCATTCCTGGCATCATTACGTCTAATAAAATCAGATCTGGCTTAGCGTAGGGAATTTGAGCGATCGCGCTTTCCCCATCTTGAGCCACCCGCACTTTATAGCCCGCCGCGCTCAATGATTGAACCAAAATGCTTAAATTAGTGGCATTATCATCCACTAACAAAATCACACTCGCCTCGCCCTTGTTGCTATTCATTCAACTTCCACCACTCGCAACAACAGCCTAACTTGCAACTTTGCCCTAAAAACAATCCACAGAAAAACTCTGAACCCAGGCGAGTCGTACTACAATTGTAATACGAAACATCTTAAAAACTTTGCGGAGGCACCCCATGCATACTCTCACCCGAACATCCACTACCGAAATGGAAGTCACCAGCATTCGTTTGGAACGAGAGCTAAAAGAGAAGTTAAAAGAATTGTCTGGCAATCAAGGCTATCAAGCGTTGATTCGGGACATTCTGTGGAACTATATTCAGCAAAAATCTGGTGACTATTACTCGGCTGTTTCCCTTCCAGAAATTCGCGCCACGATCGCCGCCACTGCCCAACAAGAAGAGCGATGTGCCCTCACTGGCAAGGCGATCCCCTTAAATTCGGCGATGCTTTTAGGCTTTACGCTCACAGGCGCGATGGTTCCCCTCAGTATGGATAGTTTGTCATAGGAAGCATCGGTCGCGATAAATAGGGGCGATCGCGTAACAACTATCTCAAAAAAACTCCTGTCAAATTATCGTGACCGCAGGTTTGGGTTGCTGTGATCCTCCTCTCTATCCTTGCAGGCGCTCGTGGGGGTTATCCATCCTCACTAAGGAAACTCCTACTAGTACGACGTTTCGTGTGTGCTAGTAGGAGTTTCAAGGGATCTCAACCTCAGATGGGTCTTTCCCCATTAAAATGAAGTTGAGATTTGTATCAAATCGGGGGGAGTATGGCTCCTGCGGTGTTAATCGAAAAGCTACAAAAAAACTATGGCGCAGTAGAGGCAGTTAAAGATGTCTCGTTGCACATTGAGCCAGGAGAAATTTTTGGGCTGCTGGGTCCAAATGGGGCTGGCAAAACGACTGTTTTACGGTGTTTGTGTACGCTGGCAGAACCGGATTCTGGCAGAGTGGAAGTGTCAGGAATTTCAGCTTTAGACCATCCCAAGTTGGCACGGCGAAAGCTGGGGTATGTGGCTCAAGAGGTGGCGATCGACAAAGTGTTGACCGGGCGAGAACTGCTACAACTGCAAGCTGCGCTCTATCATTTGCCTCGCGCTGTTTTGAGCGATCGCATTGAATGGGTCATCGATCGCCTAGGTCTACAAGACTACGCCGATAAAAAAAGCGGCACCTATTCCGGCGGCATGAAAAAGCGGCTCGATTTGGCGGCAGGTCTGCTGCATCAACCCGATGTGTTGGTGCTGGATGAACCCACGGTGGGCTTAGATATCGAAAGCCGTGTGGTTGTGTGGGGTTTTTTGCGGAAGATTCGCGAGGAAGGCACAACCGTGCTGATTACTAGCCACTATCTAGAAGAGATCGATAGGCTGGCGGATCGAGTGGCAATCATCGATAAAGGCGTGGTGATTGCCAGTGGCACCCCCTCGTCACTCAAGGATCAGGTAGGGGGCGATCGCATTACCCTGCGAATTCGCGAGTTTACGCCCCAAGCCGAAGCTGAAGCCGCAAAATCACTGCTGGAATCATTACCATCGGTTCAGGAAGTGATCATCAACACGGCGCAAAGCAACTCTCTTAACCTAGTGGTCACCCCCCAAAGTGATGCTCTTTCCACGGTGCAGCAAGCGCTTCAGCAAGCGGAACTACCAATTTTTGGCATTGCCCAATCACGCCCCAGCTTGGATGATGTCTATCTCGCTGCCACCGGACGCACCCTGCTGGATGCCGAAATTGCCGCCAGCAGCACCCGCGATGAAAAAGCCGAACGCAAAAAACAAATGCGGTAAGGGATTGTCTTGATTAATGGATGATCTTGAACTCCATCAGCAAATTACTAAGCTTGCCCAAGAGTTTCGCCTATTTGAATGTATTCAGTGTGCTGAAGCAATTAAACGGTTTTTGATCAGGCAAGGCATCAGCGGTCAACACATCAAGTTGTTTACAGGCAGCGTCGAAGATCCTTTTAGTAATATTTATGATGAGGTGCTTAAGCAAAACATTTCTACTAACGGGCGGCATGAGGCGATCGCGGTCACTATCAACAATGAAGAATTAATCTTTGATAACATTCACCCTGAAGGAATTTCAAGACAAGATTGGTTAAATAACCTGTATTCGCCAATAAATGATATGGGCAAGGATTTTCAGATTACAGAAGTTGACTTTTGAGAAAAGGGCATTATGAGTAATTTCTATCAACTCATCTCAAAAATTAAAAGAAGACCTTCTATGTACCTCGGAAAGCCTGCAATTAGCAATCTGCGGTCTTTCTTGTCAGGTTATATTTTGGCGCGGCGTGAGTTAGATATCCCTCAAACTCAGGAAGAAAAGGAGTTTTCAGAGTTTCAATTCTGGATCAAGTCAAAGTTGAAGATTTCATCAGACCAATCTTGGGACAAGACCATTCTTTTTTTCTCAGAAGATGAGCAAAGCGCGATCGCGTATTTTTTTAACTTGTTCGATGAATTTGTAGCCTCTAAGCACAACGAATTAGAGGGATTTCACCCCAATCCTGTTTCTGTAACAGCTACATTTACAGAAAGCAAACCAATTCAGCAAACCCCGCAGCCTCATTCTTCAAACTCTCTCTAGTTAGCACCTTAGCCCAATAATTGTTACATTTATGACGACTTTGACTCCCTCAACTTTAAATGGCAAAACGCCTGAAACTTCAGAGCTTTCCTCTAGTTCGTTTGCCGATTTTGTTCAAGAAACCACTGCCTTAACTCGGCGATTGTTTATCCAACTTCAGCGTCGCCCTTCAACATTGATTGCAGGCATTATTCAGCCTGTGATGTGGCTAATTTTGTTTGGGGCACTGTTTCAAAATGCACCCCAAGGATTTTTGGGCAGCAGTGTCAGCTATGGCAAGTTCATTGGTGCTGGAATTATTGTGTTCACTGCTTTTGGCGGCGCGTTGAATGCGGGTTTGCCAGTAATGTTCGATCGCGAGTTTGGCTTTCTCAATCGCCTGCTAGTAGCTCCGCTTGCCTCTCGTTTCTCCATCGTCATGGCTTCTGCGATTTTCATCACTACTTTAAGTGCCATTCAAACTGTGGCGATCGTGGCAGTGAGCGCTTTTTTAGGCGCTGGATTGCCCAATGCGTCCGGTTTAGCGTTGATGGCATTGATCATCTTGCTGTTGGTCTTGGGCGTAACCGCCATCAGTTTAGGCTTAGCCTTTACGCTTCCTGGACACATTGAACTGATCGCAGTGATTTTTGTGACGAACTTGCCCTTGCTGTTTGCCAGCACTGCCTTGGTGCCGCTTTCCTTCATGCCAACTTGGCTGCAATGGATCGCGTCGCTGAATCCCTTAAGCTATGCGATCGAGCCGATTCGCTATGTGTATTTGCATCAAAATTGGTCACTTAGTAGCGTGGTCATGCAAGCACCCTTTGGCAACGTTACCTTGGGTGCGGCTTTGCTGGTTTTGCTTGGCTTTACCACTGTCGCGCTGCTAAGTATTCAGCCCAGATTGCGGCGCGTATTTGTCTAACCTAGAACTGAATTTGGCTTTTGTGAATATAGCCCTTTGCGCCGCAAACATTAGTGCGATACCAGGAACCTGTGGGTTCAAACACTTCAATGCGAGTGCGTCCTAAAGAGCAAATGATTCTGCCATTGGGAGTAGCACGAACGTTGGAAGGTGGGTCAACGACTAGAGCAGTTCGGGCTGTGGTAGAAACATTTCGCGTTTTGTCACAGACAAAGTTAACCATACTTTGAGTAGCAACCGACTGAGGATATTGGGTCTTATTTTCGGGAAATGTCGTCCAGCTACGAGTATCACAGTGAGCTTGGGCAAAAATTCGTTCTTCTCCCAAGTAATAAACAAAATTGATGCTGCGGGCACTGGCGCGATTAATCGAATCAATATCAACGCGAACGGATTGACCATTGGAAGCAGTACCCGCAGAGAAGGAGCCAGCTTGGGCAGGAGCGATCGCGCCTAACCCAACGGTCAAAGTAGTAGCTACAGCGGTTAAAAAAGTATTGAATTTCATTAGGAGCATCCTTACAGGTAGGAATGAGCAAAGTTGGAGGCTTTATTGTTGCAGTCAGCCATTTGGCTTACAAATAAACAACAGTCTTTCTCGCCACTGTTTCGGATGCTGCCTCTCACCCCTAAAGGTGATTCCTACGATTAATTTGCCTTGACTATCTTTTAAGCTGCTGAACCAAAGTCGCGATCGCCTTTTCCTTCTGCGGGTCTTTGCCTTGAGCATATTCAATCGTCATCGGCACTTCAATATCAGGCGTTACGCCTTTTCCTTCGAGCCGCTGGTTGCCATCCAAATACACATCCGCGACTGCGACATACAGCAGGTTGCCATCTTGCATTAAGAAAGCCCGTCCAGCAACGACCGCACCGGGCGTTTTTGAACCAATCACGGTGCCGATTTTGTATTGCTGAAAGCCATAGGCAAGAATTTCCTTAGCACTACGACTACCTTCATTCACGATCATCACCACGGGTTTGTTCCACTGGGCTTTGATTAGATTGCGATCGCCACTGCGAGGAATGCTCGTCAAACTTGGACCGCGTGCTGTATAGATATTTAGCGCAGTCAATGGCGCACCACCCCAGCCATCCCGCAGATCCAGCACCAAACCGTCGGCTTCTCGCAGCTTTCCATAGATCAGATCTTCCTCAAGCTGCTCTTGATATTGGTCGCCTGCATAAGACCAAAGGTGAACATAGCCAATTTTTTTGCCCTCTTGCTGCACAATCCGAGTGCTGGCGCGTTGAACATCCAAAAACAGGGTCAGCGGGTCAAGCAACTTAGGCGTAACGGCAATATCTTGGGGAGCGCTAGTGGCTGACCGTTGCACTTGCAGCACTACTTTTTGACCCACTTTGCCTGCAAACGATCGCACTGGATGGAACGGGCGACCGTCTGCACTCAACAGTTCATCGCCCAGTTGCAAGCCTGCCTGCGCTGCCGGACTGCCTTCTAACACGCCGCTGATAAAGGTTTTGTTGGCGATCGCTTTCGTAAAAATGCCGATGCCATTATATTCCAGCTTGTTCTTTGGGAAAATTTCCTTGGGCAAGTTTTTCAGTTCCCGGCTGCGCGGTTGAAAAATTCCCAGCAGTTGGTAATATGCCGTTTCGTTGGGCGTATAAAAGCGGGTGTGTGAGGTTTTTAGCTCGGATAGCATGACATTCACTACCACCGCCAAGTCATCCGTCGACTGAGCCTGAGCCGCTTGAGGGGAATATTTTTCGCGCAGGGCTTGCCAATCTACGCCATTAAATTTGGGATCAAAAAAGCTGTCGTTGACAGTTTTCCAAGCTTGCTCAAAGGTCTTAGTTTGGGGAGAAGCCGCTTGAGAAATCATTGGAATTGTCAGCCAGCCCAGCAGCACGAGTGAGGCTGCCACAATGCCCGCAATCCAAGCGCGAGTTTTTGTGAATCGTTTGAAGGGAGAATGCATAGTCAATCCAGTGCTACTTTAATGAAATTGAAAGTGTCGTTTGAGGGTTTTGGTCATGCAGGTTCGGATCGCGACATTTACCGTACAGAAGCGGTTTGCGTTGACCATTAGCCGGGGGACGACCGCGCAAACAACCAACATTTGGGTTGAAATTGAGCATGAAGGCATTCAGGGTTGGGGGGAAGCATCGCCTTTTTCGGGTGGGGAAGCGCTTCAAACTACTGAGATGATTGCGCGATCGCTGCAAAAATTTGTGCCCTTGCTAAAATCCCTCAGTCCGTTGGAACAGCAGCGGATTGAGCGACTCATGCTGGATGCGCGTTTACCCTCCGCCGCACGAGCAGCCTTGGATATCGCGTTGCACGATTGGGTCGGCAAATACACCAATCTTCCCCTGTGGCAACTCTGGGGCTTGGAACGCGATCGCATTCCGCCTACCTCTGTCACCATCGGCATTAGCACACCTGAAGTTGCCCAGCAGCGGGTGAAAGACTGGCTGGGAAAGGGCAATACTGCGATTCCGTTTTATGGCATTCAAGCGCTAAAAGTCAAGCTGGGTAACCCATTAGGAATTGAAGCGGATCAGGCGATGCTGTTGGCAATCAAAGAAACTGCTCCTCACATTTCTCAGGTTAGCGTAGATGCGAATGGAGGGTGGAGTTTGGCAGAAGCGCTGCAAATGGCAGATTGGCTAGCCGAACAAGGCATTACTTACCTAGAGCAACCCCTCGCCAAGGGACAGGAAGGAGACTTGCCCGAACTGTTTGCGCGATCGCCCCTACCCATTTTTGTCGATGAAAGTTGCTTCACCAGTTATGACATTTTGCCCCTCGCCGATCGCGTCCACGGCATCAATATTAAGCTGATGAAATCTGGCGGCTTAACCGAAGCGCTACGGATGATTCACACAGCCAAAGCTTGCGGCTTGAAGGTGATGTTCGGCTGCTATTCCGACACCGCGTTGCTCAACACCGCTTTAGCTCACCTGTCGCCCCTAGCAGACTATATTGATCTGGATAGCCACCTCAATTTAATCAACGATCCGTTTGCAGGGGCATCTTTCCAAAATGGGCGGATTGTACCTACCGAGCAACCGGGCTTGGGCGTTCACCGATATTTGGACGAACCCAAGGGTGCGCTTTAGAATAACTTGTAGGCAATGGGTGCTTCTATGATTCAATCTCATCATCGGTTAGCCATTCTTTTGCATGAAGGCGTTCAAGGCGATCGCGGCAAAACTGGGCTGGCGTTGTTGCGATATACAGAATCGCCAGTAGTTGCCGTCATCGATCGCCAATCGCCCGGAGCCTCGCTTAATGATCTGACTGGAATTATGAGTTCTGCACCCATTGTGGCATCGGTTACAGAAGCGCTTGCCTATCAGCCCGATGTGTTGGTGCTAGGAACGGCTCCTACTGGGGGCGCATTACCTCACGAATGGCGACCAGAAATCAAACAGGCGATCGCTGCTGGATTGTCGATCGCTAACGGGCTACATACGCCGCTTGCCAATGATCCTGATTTTCAGCCAGTGCAACCCAATCAATGGATTTGGGATATGCGCCAAGAGCCACCCAATATCCCGATTGGCACGGGAAAAGCGCGATCGCTTGCCTGCCTGCGAGTGTTAACCGTGGGAACCGATATGGCGATCGGCAAAATGTCTACCAGTTTGCAGCTTCACCAGGCATCACTCAAGCGAGGACTGCGCTCAAAATTTGTGGCAACCGGGCAAGCCGGAATGATGATTGCCGGGGATGGCGTAGCGCTGGATGCCGTGCGGGTTGATTTTGCCTCCGGTGCTATGGAGCAGGTGGTGATGCGGTACGGCAATGACTATGACATTTTGCAGATCGAAGGGCAGGGTTCTCTGCTGAATCCGTCTTCTACTGCCACCCTGCCGCTGGTTCGAGGCAGCCAGCCGACTCACCTAATTCTGGTGCATCGCGCTGGACAAACTCACATCAACCGCATTCCTGAAGTGCCGATTCCGCCCTTACCCGAAGTTGTGCAGCTTTATGAAGCGGTTGCTAGAGCCGGGGGAGCCTTTGCCCCAGTGCCCGTTGCCGCGATCGCCCTCAACACCCGTTATTTAGATGAAGCTGCTGCCCATAGCGCGATCGCCCAAGTCGAAACCGAGACACACTTACCCTGTAATGATCCCGTCCGGTTTGGAGCCAACAAGCTACTGCAAGCCATCTTAGGAATTGGGAGTTAGAAGTTCGGAATACAAGGCACTTTTAGAGTAAAAAAATCTACTTAATAAAAGGAGTACGAGGAAAGGTCAAAACAACCATCCGTTACTCCTTATTTTTCAGGGATCTCTGTGTCCTAATCTATTCATCTGTTGCCATATTTTGCGCTCCGTACTTTAAAGAAAGTCCTGCAAAAATGCGAAGGGATCATCTTCCCAGCAGGGTTCTGGTTGCAGCCGAATCAGTAATTGAGCGATGTCGGCTTCAATAGTACTCATTTTATCGGTTAAAAATAATTCTGATAGCGCTCTTAAGTCTCGCTCTTTTAATGGAGAAAGCGGTGCAGCGAAGTTTCCTACAACCTGATCCCCATCTGGGAAAACGACCTCTTTCCGAATTGAACCATTGCGTCGCTTCTGCTGTTCGCCTAAATACGCAACCTGACGGAGGGCTTGCAGTTCAGAAATAGTCCCTTGCCGATCCACAGGCGATTCCCGTGAGGGATCCGCTTTGCGGAATCGCGAATGGGCTAACGGCGCTACTCGGCGATCGCTTACGGAAACAGATCGAAACTGAGTAGACGACCGAGCTAAATCTGCGGCACGTTGGATACTGCTTGTGTCAGCAAGGGGAGAACACTCGTTATTTGAATCAGTCAACATGGCGTACGTCAACGACTCTGCACTGTTGCAGAATTACCAAAAACTAGATTTTTTTAATGAGATCATGGATAGTCCAAAACCTCATAACTCAGTCGTAGACGCACACCCGTAATGACTATCCCCTCATTGTAGAAAACAGTTTTGCTATTCTGTATTCGAGCTTACAATACTCAACATTATTCTTTAAATGGAGATTGCCTCTTTAAATGGAGATTGCCTCAACTTCTCTCCTCATACTCCCTTGTCATGGCACCTGATCTTGGCACTCTTCGTCCCTTGCTATAGATAACCTTGCCGATACGTTAATTTTTAGTTGAGTAAACTTCTGAAAAATTAAATGAAAAGAACATTGCCAAAAGCTTTACTGTTTCCTCGGACAGTGAGTACCGTGTTTCCAAGTAGCAGGATTATCAGTAATCGTGCGGATATGTCTTCAGCTTATTCGCTTTATTTTAGGAAAGGGGGTGCGATCGCCCAGCAGATTGGCTGAATCAAACTATCCTCTTTCAATACTAAAATCCAATACTAAAAATAGATTGACTGCTTTGGTGAATTGCAGATATCAATGCAGGCTAATTAAAACGCTTTTAGAAAGATCAAATTTCACCTTGAATAGCTAAGTATTGTAGATTATGTTTGACCTAAACTCCATAGCAGACTTTTCACCCAATTTGCAAAGCCCTGCTGGTCATCCAACTGATTTAGAGCAGCGATTGGGACTCTATCAAGTTTTTCTCAAGTTATATGAGCATCATCGCGACCTATTAGATGAAATCATTGAATTGGAGAATACAGATAATCGCCATCGTGTGCGGGGGGTCTGGCAACATGTGCAGGCAGTGATCAACGGCAATCAAGCTTACCTGATCACTAATTTGCTTCAAGACCAGACTCAAATCGTGACTCAATCAGAAAACTTATGGGTCATTGGGCGCGATCGCAAAGCCACTTTGCCCATTTCAGATAAACGCCTGTCTCGTCGCCATGCGATCGTTCAGTATGTTGCGGATAAAGGATTTTTTCTAATTGATTTGAACAGCACAAATGGCACCTTTGTAAACGGCGAATCCATACGGCAACCTGTTTTATTAAAAGACGGCGATCGCATTCGCCTAGGAAGTTTATCGTTCGTTTTCTTTCTTTGCGAAAGTAGCCGTCATGCAGAAACTATTCCACCAGAAGTACTGTCTAGCATTCGCCTAGTTCCATCTAGCTCAAAAACTCGCCCTGCTGAAGAATCACCTGCAAGAGATGCAACTGAGCTAGAAGCCAATCAACCCGATTGGGAAGTGCCCCTACAGGGAAGCGAAAAAGAAACCTCCATGTTTCTTAAACCAGCTGCCCGTCAGCGAGATGAAGCCCCTCAACCCAGCAATCCTCACCTCAGCCCTTCTCAACAAGCCGATATACTCGATCGCTTCTTAAACCGTTGATTCATAGATGCCCCTGGGGGCGCGGCATTCGGTAGTCAGTCTTCGATGAAATCATCACCTATTGCCTGTAGCTCGCTTCCCGCAGGGTATGCTACGCCCTTACGCAAGATGTTCGATGAGATCCGTCAACCTGTTGCCCCAAATGCTACGCCCTTACGCAAGATGTTCGCCAAGCGCTATTCTTCCTCAAGCCCCTCTTCGTCTTGCTCGTCGTCTGCATCCGCATGTCCCACAGAATTAGCAGAAACCACTGCGCCTTTTTCTAGCTTCTGTCGTACTTCTAAATCAACCTTCTTGGCAAACTCAGGGTTTTCTTCCATATTTTTAATGGCATTATCCCGTCCTTGAGCAAGGTTCTCGCCGTTATAGCTATACCAAGCTCCTTTACGAATAATCACGCCTGTTTCCTCTGCCAAATCTACAAGGCAACCCAAACTAGAAATTCCCTTGCCAAAAATAATGTCAAACTCCGCAATCCGAAACGGGGGTGCTACTTTGTTTTTTGCTACCTTGACTTTGGCACGATTGCCATACTCATCCGTTCCTTTTTTCAACGTTTGAATCCGGCGAATGTCCAGCCGAACCGACGCATAAAACTTGAGTGCCTGACCACCAGTGGTGACCTCTGGATTGCCATAGGTGATCCCAATTTTCTGGCGTAACTGGTTCAGAAAAATCACTGTGCAGCCCGATCGCCCCATATTTCCCGTAATTTTTCGCAGGGCTTGGCTCATTAACCGAGCCTGTAACCCCACATGGGTATCTCCCATTTCTCCTTCAATCTCCGCACGGGGCACCAACGCCGCCACCGAGTCAATCACAATAATATCCACCGCAGTAGAGCGCACCAATTGATCCACAATTTCCAGCCCAGCTTCCCCTGTATCTGGCTGAGACACCAGCAAATTACCAATATCTACCCCCAGTGCCGCAGCATAGGTTGGGTCAAGGGCATGTTCCGCATCCACAAAAGCGGCAACCCCACCTGATTTTTGCACCTCAGCCACAGCATGGAGCGCCAGCGTTGTTTTCCCAGAACTTTCAGGACCGTAGATTTCAATAATTCTCCCTTTTGGCAATCCACCGCCAAGCGCCAGATCCAAAGTCAGGGCACCCGTGGGAATTGTTTCAACTTTCATGCGCGTGGCATCACCTAAACGCATGATGCTGCCCTTTCCAAAGTTGCGCTCAATTTGCGAGACGACAAGATCCAGAGCTTTTTTCTTCTCAGAAGCTTGCTTATCAGAAGCAGAGTTATCAGTTTTACTAGCCATGAGTACCTCAACGCAGAGTTTGGTCAAAAGGAGTGGAAAAATCGGGTTTAGAGGACTTCTATTCTATGCCTGTTGCTTCAAAGAAGGAAGGCAACAGCGTACTGTCAAATCTAGAGAAGTCTCGCTACCCTATAGGCAGTTGTTCGTTGTGACAGCAAATTTTTTGACGGCTGATCAATTAACTAGGGAAAACACAGGGTACTTGGAAAAATATAGGTGCATTTTTCGCAATCTTTAGCCGTCTACAGTTCATTTATTGTTAAGCACGCAGGCTATGACCTCCTATCTTTCTGACTTATTAATTCCCGATACAGCGTTGTCTGTTGCTGGCTTAACGACCTATATTCAAGCGCTGTTTGAGCAAGATACCGAGCTTCGGCAGGTTTGGGTGACGGGAGAAGTTTCGAGTGCGACTCAATACCGGAGTGGATTGTTTTTTACGCTGCAAGATCCGGCTGAGAAAGCGTCGATTAGCTGTGTGGTTTGGAATAGCCAGATCGATCGCCTCACCAATGTGCCAACCCAAGGAGAACAATTCATTATTTTGGGGCGGATTCAAGTCCATCCGCAGCGGGGGCAATATCAACTGATTGTGTGGCAGGTGTTGCCAGCAGGTGAGGGACTGCGGGCGTTGCGCTATCGACAGTTGCGGCATCGTCTCGAAACAGAGGGCTTGTTTGATTCAGGGCGGAAGCAGGCATTACCCACCCATCCTAGGGTTGTAGCAGTGGTCACTTCACCTCAAGCAGCGGCGTGGGGCGATATTCAACGGACGCTACGGCGACGGTATCCAGGTTTACATGTGTTGTTTTCTCCAGCATTAGTCCAAGGGGAGCAAGCGCCCGATTCGATCGCGAGGGCAATTCATCGGGTCATCTTAGATGATAGGGCGGATGTACTAATTCTATCACGCGGAGGCGGAGCGACTGAAGATATGGCGTGCTTTAATGATGAGCGCGTGGTGCGGGCGATCGCGGAGTGCCCGATTCCTATTATTGCGGGAATTGGACATCAGCGAGATGAGTCCTTGGCAGATCTAGTGGCAGATTGCTGTGCCCACACACCAACAGCGGCGGCTGAACAAGCAGTGCCTCAGCTAGCAGATTTGTATGCTGAGCATCGGGAACGGGTGCTGACCCTAAATGATGCTCTTCAGCATCGTCTGGAAGTTAACCGCGATCGCTTGCAACGAGTGCGGACTCGGCTACAGCAACTCAAATTAGACCGCAAATTAGCCCATGAAGCCCAAATGTTAGGCTGGATGCGGCAAAAACTCATTCAAAGTAATGGAGAGCAGTTGCAGCGGGCAACCCAATATGTCCAGTTATTGCAGCAAAAATTGAATACTCTTGATCCGAAAGCAGTATTAAAACGCGGCTATGCAGTGGTGAGAGCATCGAACGGTGACATCGTGCGATCGGCTGATACGTTAGCATTGGGGCAAGATCTTCTGGTTCAACTTGCCGAAGGACAGGCAACTATGACGGTTACAAAAATTTTGGACGCTTCATCCTAAGTTCTACACAATGCTGAAATAGTTGCGTAAAAATGTTGAGTAAAAATAACTTAAAAAATAGTTGCTTTTAAAAATAAGCCTGTGAACGACTTAACTAATTCCTCTGAAATCTACTCTCCTAATTATTCAGACGATGATCCTACACAGTCCCCTGTCTTTTTACCGAATGAATGGCGCTATGAGGCGACAGTGAAGAAAATTGAAGCCGCGATCGCTCGAATTGAATCAGGCGAACTCGATCTCGCCGATGTATTTGATCAGTTTTCAGAAGCCGTCGAAGACCTACGGCGCTGCGAAACCTTTTTAAGCGATCGCCAGCAACAAGTTGACCTATTAATTGAAACCCTAAATGATCAGTCAGAGTTTTAAGTCATGAGTTGTGAGGTTTAAATGCATACCCCAGAAATCTCTGAAAGCCCCTCTCCTTGGGGAGAGGCAGGGCGGTTTTATTGTGAGGGTAGGAAAGTGAGGATGGACTGAAATCCTATATCAGTATCAGTCCATGACCCTCA